>NZ_JBHTRF010000026.1:0-99510 GCF_042796115.1 Kitasatospora sp. NPDC056446
CCTCTGGTGTCGCGCCAAACTTCGCCACCCAACACGACCCGTGGGGTGTCGGGCTGGGCCCGCGGGGGCCGCCCGGGGGGGGGCGGGGGGCCCCCCCCGACAGGGAGCAGGAGCAGGTGATGAACCCCGCCAACCGTTACGCCCTCACCTTCCCCGGCACCCCCGGCACCCAGGCCCCGCAGGACGTCGTCGTGGTGACCCGGACCAGCGCGACCGGCCCGGGCGGCCACCCGGTGTACGAGGACGAGAGCGGCATCGTCCGGGCCGAGATCAGTGACGCGGGCGAGGTCCGGATGCTCGCCAGCGGAGGCCACCAGTCCCCGCACCTGCCGGTCCACGCCCACCCGCTGCCGTGACGCGGCCCCGCACCGGCGTGGCGCCGCTCCGCGCCGCCGTGACGGAGCGGTGTACCGCCGTCACCGCTCGTAGTGCTGGCCGCGGCGATCGTCCGTCGGGCACAATCACCCCATGACCACAGCGAGTTGGCAGGGCGTCGTGATCGCCGAGAGCGCGGACACCGTCGTCGTCGAGGGCAACCACTACTTCCCGGCCGAGTCGGTCCGGACGGAGTACCTGCGGCCCTCCGCGACCACCACGGTGTGCGGCTGGAAGGGCACCGCGGGCTACTACAGCCTGGAGGTCGACGGGCGGACCAACCCCGACGCCGCCTGGTTCTACGCGGACCCGAAGCCCGAGGCCGAGCAGGTGCGCGGCCGGGTGGCGTTCTGGCACGGGGTGGAGGTCACCGAGCCGGCGGAGGTCACCGAGCCGGCGGAGGTCACCGACTAGCGACCGGGCCGAAGGGGTACGAGTCCCCCATGGCAGTCTTCCGCAGGCCGGGGCGCTCCGGACCGGCCCCCGAACCGGACCTGGGCGCACAGCTCGCCGAACTGGTCGAGGAGTCCGAGCAGCCCGTCGGCAGGGGCCCGCTCGCCGCCTACGCGGCGAAGCAGGGCGGTCGCGGCCGGGCCGTGGTGGTGCACGCCGCCCGGCTGCTCGGCAACGGCGGGCGGGCCGCCGCCCGGGGAGCGGCCCGGGGCGCCGCGTACGGCGGCAAGGCCCTCACCGAGCAGCTGGTGCAGGCGGCCCCGCGGATCCCGGTGCGCGACCTCGCCACCCTGCGGGCCCAGCACCCGGGCGCGGCCTCCCCGGAGCAGCTGGCGGACCTGCTGGTCACCGGCGCCGTCCGGGCCTCCGGCGCGCTGGGCGCGGGCGTGGGCGCGGCGGCCATGATGCCGGTGCCGCCCGCGATGCCGGTGGAGATCGCGGCCGAGACGCTCGCCGTGGCGGCCGTGGAGATCAAGCTGATCGCCGAGTTGCACGAGGTCTACGGCACCCCGGCGCAGGGCACCGCCGGCCGGCGGGCCGGGGCCTACCTCGGCGCCTGGGCCAACCGGCGCGGGATCGACGCCTCGCTGCTGGTGCGGCCGGCCGGCTTCGCCGCGCTGGCGATCAGCGCGGAGGTGCGCCAGCAGGTGCGCCGCCGCCTCACCCGCAGCTCGCTGCGCCACCTGCCGTCGGTGACCCCGCTGCTGATCGGCGCGGGCCTCGGCGCCACCATGAACCGGCGCGACACCCGCCGACTGGCCGGGGAGGTCCGGGAGGACCTGCGCTCCCGCCGCCCGGCGGACCGCGCCTACTGGGCCGCGGCCGCGCCGGTGCTGAAGGGCGAGGCGGTGACGAAGGGCGGACCGTCGCGGGAGGACGGGTCTCCCTCCTGAGCTCTTACGGAGCCGCCGGCGGGGCGACCGCGCCCCGGCCCGCCTTCACACCGTTCACCATCGCCTGGTGGATCGCCCGGGCGGTGGTCTCGTCGGCGGCCGGCACCGGACTGCCGGACACGGTGTACCAGTCCAGCGCGCCGGTGTACTGCACGGTCAGCCGTGTCTCGCCGTCCACCCACGTGGTGTGCACGGTGAGGTCGCCGGAGATCGGGCCGACCTCGGTGGTGGTGACCCCTCCGGGGCCGCTGATGATCGACTGCGTGGTCCAGGTCGCCCACGACGCGCGCGGGTCCGCGGGCGGCCGGGCCTGCTGATGGCCTTGGTCGTGTTCGGTCATGCGCCTATCCTCCCCCGCCGGTGAGTCGCCACCCGGGCAGCGACACCTGCGGTCGCGGCGACCGCCCGGTTCCACCGGGCGGTCGAGTCGGTACGGCGGACGGTCAGTCGAGCCGGCCGGATTCGTCCAGCATGGGGTCGCCCTCCGCCTGTGAGGTGTCCTGTGCGTGCAGGTTCTGCATCGAGGTGATGCCCTCCTCGGGATCCGCGGCGCGGACGTCCTCGTCGCGGTCGGCGCTCACCTCGGACCGTTCGCTCATGTCGGTCATCGCGGGCTCCGTCTCCTCGGCCGGCCCGGGCGCGCCGGGTCTGCGGCGCGGCGGGACCGGGTGTCTGTCGCCCCTCCAGCCTGCCCCGGCCCCGGCCCCGGGGCCAGTCGGGTGACCTGCCCGCAGGCCCTGGGGCCGGGCCGGTGCCCGGATGACCGACCGAGCGCGGCTACCAGGTCACGGGCAGTGACCGCATGCCGTAGATGAACGATTCCGTGCGGAACGCCAGCTCGCCGCGCGGGACGGTCAGCCGCAGCCCGGGCAGCCGGCGGAACAGGGTGGCCAGGGCGATCTGGAGTTCGGCGCGGGCCAGCGGCTGGCCGAGGCACTGGTGCACGCCGAAGCCGAAGGCCATGTGGCGCCGGGCGTCCCGGTCCAGGTCCAGGTCGTCGACGGGGAGCCGGTCGGCGTCGCCGAACACGGACTCGTCCCGGTTGGCGGTGGAGATCATCGCGATCACGCCCTCCCCGGCCCTGATGGTCGTGCCGCTCAGCTCCACGTCCTCCAGCGCCACCCGGGGCAGCCCGGTGTGCACGATGGTGAGGTGGCGCAGCAGTTCCTCCACCGCGCCGGGCACCGCGGCCGGGTCGGCCAGCCTGGCGGCCTGCTCGGGCCGGTCCAGGAGCATGGCGGCGGAGAGCGAGATCATGTTCGCGGTGGTCTCGTGCCCGGCTATCAGCAGCAGGATGCCGGTGCTGGCGACGTCGTGCGGGGTCAGGTCGTCCCGGACGGCGAGCCGGCTGAGGATGTCGTCCTCCGGCTGGTCGCGCTTGCGGGTCGCCAGCCCGCGCAGGTAGTCCAGCAGCTCGTCCTGGGCCTCGGTGAGCTGCTCCAGGGTGCTCGTGTTGGTGAGCAGTGTCCGGCTGACGCTCTGGAAGAAGTCGCGGTCCTCGTACGGGACGCCGAGCAGCTGGCAGATGACCAGGGAGGGCACCGGCAGTGCGAAGTCGGCGACCAGGTCGGCCTCCGTGCGGCCGTCGGTCATCCGGTCCAGCGCCTCGTCGACGATCTGCTGGACGGCCGGGCGGATCGCCTCGACCCGCTTGACCAGGAAGTCCCCGGTGACCATCCGGCGCAGCCGGGCGTGCTCGGGGTCGTCCAGCCGCAGGAAGCTCGGGTTCTTGGCGATCAGCTCCCGCCGGCCGGCGACCAGCAGCGGGAAGTTCGGGTGACGCACGTCCGCGCTGAACCGGCGGTCGGACAGGATGGTGCGGACGTCCGCGTAGCCGGTGGCCAGCCAGCAGGGCTCGCCCCCGGGCAGGTCGGCGCGGACGAGGGGAGCGGTGGCGGCGGCCTCGGTGTACGCGGGCGGCGGGCCGAACGGGCAGCCGGCGGAGTGCGGGGCCGGCACCGGGACGGCGGGGGCGGTGGGCGTGCTGGTCACGGTGGGGTCTCCTTACGTGGCGTTGTTCTCCGGTGGGGGCGTGCGTGATCGACGGTCGGTCGACCGGGAGGGCCTGAGAGCGGGGCGGTCAGGCGCCGGCCCTTCCGACGGCTTCCTCCCCGCCGGCCCCGGCGGCCCCGTCCCCGTCGCTGGCGGGCCCGTCCTCGCTGACGGTGATCGCGCCGCCCGGGCAGAGCTGGGCGGCCAGCCGCAGGTCGGCGAACTGGTCGGGCCGGTAGCTGGTCTGACGGAGTCTCACAAGACTGTCCTGGTCGTCCTGGTCGAATACCTCGGGGACGTTCAGGACGCACATTCCGGAGCTGCAGCAGCGGTCCCGGTCGACGTTCACCCGCATGGTCGGGCACCTTTCGCCAGTGCCGCCGGCTGCCCGGCGGCCGCCTCTCGTTGCCATTGCCAACCTAACCGCCGCTGCTCCGTCCACGGAGGGTGCGGTACCGGGATCGTCGAGAATGGCCGATTCGGTGCGCGCCGCAACGCCCTTGCGGCACAGGAGGTTTGAATCGACGTTACTCCGGCTGGAGCCGGACTCACAGCCCTTCGCCGGCGGCGAGCTCCCGGACGGTCGCCACGGTGTCGGCCTCGGCGGCGTCCTTGTCCGGCCGGTAGCGCACCACCCGGGCGAACCGCAGGGCCAGGCCGGCCGGGTAGCGGGAGCTGCGCTGCAGACCGTCGAAGGCGATCTCGACCACCAGGTCGGGGCGGACCCGTACCGTCCGCTCGTCCCGCCCGGTCTCCCGGGCCAGCAGTTCGGCGGTCTGCCAGGCGAGCGTCACGTCGGTGAGCCCCTTGAAGGTCTTGCCGAGCATCACCCACGGGCCGAGCCCCGGATCGCCCGCCGCCCGGGCGCCCAGGTGCAGGTTGCTGAGGAACCCGCGCCGGCGCCCGCTGCCCCACTCGGCGGCCAGCACCACCAGGTCGAGGGTGTGCCGGGGCTTCACCTTGATCCAGCCGATACCGCGCCGCCCGGCCGCGTACGGGGCCGCGGGGTCCTTGACCAGCACGCCCTCCTGGCCGCGAGCGAGGGCGTCGCGGAAGAAGGCCAGCGCGTGTGCACGGTCCCCGGTCTCGGTGCGCACCACCCGCAGGTCCGGCGGCACCGCGTCGGTCAGCGCGGCCCAGCGCTCCCGGCCCGGCCGGTCCACCAGGTCCTCGCCGTCCCGGTGCAGCAGGTCGAAGAAGCGGACGCTCAGCGGGACTTCGGCCCGCAGACGTTCGGGATCCCGGTGGGAGGCGGTGCGCGCGGCGGTCTCCTGGAACGGACGCGGCCGCCCGTGGGGGCCGAGCGCGATCGCCTCGCCGTCCAGCACCGCCGACCGCAGCGGCAGCGCCAGCGCGGCCTCGACCACCTCGGGGACGCGCGCGGTGATGTCGTCCAGGCTCCGGGTGAACACCGCGACCCCGGCACCGTCCCGGTGCACCTGCACCCGGATCCCGTCCAGCTTCCACTCCAGCGCGGCCGGTCCGGTGCGTTCCAGCGCCGAGGCCACGTCCGGCGCGGCGGCGGCCAGCATCGGCCGGACCGGCCGCCCCACCTCCAGCCGGAACGCGGCCAGCGCCGGCTCCCCGCCGGCCAGTGCCGCCTCCGCCACCGCGCGGGCCGACCCCCGGAACATCAGCGCCCGCCGCACCGCCGCCGCCGGCACCCCCGCCGCCTGTGCCACGGCGTCCCCGACCACCGCGTCCGACGCGCCCTGCCGCAGGTCCCCGACCAGCACCGCCCGCAGGAAGTCCTGCTCAACCCCGGTCGCCCGGGCGAACAGCCCGTGCAGCAGCCGCCGCCGCTCCGCCTGCGCCCCGGCCCCGTGCACCCCGGCGATCCGCTCCAGCTCCCGCTCCACCTCGCGCACCCCGAGCGAGGCCTCCGGCGCGGGCCCCGGCAGGCCCCGCAGCGCCGCCGGTCCGATCCCGGTCCGCAACCGCTGCGACTCGCCGGACAGCAGCGCCACCGCCGCCGGGGCCTCCACCGCCCCCGCCTCCCGCAGGCACCCGGCCAGCAACGCGGTCTTCGCCCGCCGCCCCGGTTCCGCCGCGACCGCTCGCGACGCCAGGGCCAACCGCCGCAACCCCGTCACCTCGCCACCTCCTCCGTCCTCAGCATCCGCCCCGGCCCCGGCCCCCGCACGGCCGAGGGCGGCCCGCGGCCGGTCCGGCGGTGCCCGTGGCCCTCGGCGCCGTCGCCTCGTGCCGTCGCCTCGCGCGGTCGGCGGTGCGCGGCGGCCTTCCAGTGCCGGAGTGGACTGCGGGGCTGTCGATCTTGGCCGGGGTGGTGATCGGTCCCGGGCCGACCGGGCGTCATGCTGAGGGCTCCCACCGCGCCCTGACCTTGAGGGAGACCGACATGAGCGACACCCCCACCGCCCGCTGGACCGTGGGCGCGCCCGAGGCCGGCGAGTTCGCCGCCTGGCGCGACCTCTTCCGCGGCTACTGCGAGTTCTACCGGGTGCCGTGCCCGGACGAGAAGGCGGAGCTGGTGTGGTCCTGGCTCACCGACCCGGACCACGAGCTGAACGGGCTGCTGGTCCGGGACGGCAACGGCCGGCCCGTCGGCCTCGCCCACTACCGGCCGTTCGCCCGGCCGCTGCACGGTGCCGTCGGCTGCTTCCTGGACGACCTGTTCGTCGCGCCCGAGGAGCGCGGCGGCGGGGCAGTGGACCGGCTGCTGGCCCGGCTGCGGGAGATCGCCGCCGAGCGCGGCTGGAACACGGTCCGGTGGATCACTTCCGAGACCAACTACCGGGCCCGTGCAAAATACGACCAGGTCGCAACTCGGACCGCGTTCCTCACCTACGACATGGCCCCGGACACCCCGACGCGCTGAAAACGTGACCGCACTGCCGGACATTCGTTCGGACTTTCTGTTATCGGCGCGTCGCCGGGGGGTCTCCCAGGTGTCGGCACCCGACCAGCCGACCCGGAACAGAAAGCGTGACCACGTGAACAGCGACGACAGGACGACCATCCTCCCGGCGAGCGGCGGCGACGCGGACGCGGGCGGCGCCCACGGCCGGTCGGGTGGCCGGGCGGCGCGGCGGGCCGCCCGGCGGCACGGCGGCGAGGGCCGTCGGGCGCGCCGGCGCGGCGGGCTGGTGCCGGTCGTCGCGGTCGTGACGGCCGTGGCCGGGACCGGCCTGATCGCCGCGCTGGCGGGCGCCGGGTACGCGGCGTACGGCGGCAAGCAGACCGACCGGGACGCCGCGGGCCAGGCGATGGCGGCCGACGCGCTGATCGCCGCCGAGATCGGCACGCACGAGGGCATCCAGGTCCCCGGCGCCGGGATGGCCGACCAGGCCGCGCCGCTGCCGCCCACCACCGGCCCGGCCGCCACCACCGCGCCCGCCACCCCGAGCGCCCCGGCCACGCCGACCGCCACCGGCACGCCGTCCCCGACGGCGCCGGCCACCACGGCCCCGGTCCCCACCGCCTCGGCCACCGCCGCCAAGGCGACCCCGGGCACCGACCGGACCACGGCCGCCGGCGCGGCCGGCGCCGCCCGGCGCCCCGCCACCGCGCCGCCCGCCCCGGTCGGCGGCGGCGCCGCCCCTTCGGACGCCCAGCAGGTCGTGGACCTGGTCAACGCCGAACGCGCCAAGGCCGGTTGCGGGCCGGTCACCGCCGAACCCCGGCTGGCCACCGCGGCCCAGGTGCACAGCGACGACATGGCCGACCGCAACTACTTCGACCACGCCAGCCCCGAGGGCTTCCACGCCGACCACCGGATCGAGGCCACCGGCTACCGCTGGAGCACCTGGGGCGAGAACATCGCCCGGGGCCAGAAGGACCCGGCCGCCGTGATGGACGCCTGGATGAACAGCCCCGGCCACCGGGCGAACATCCTGAACTGCTCGTTCAAGCAGCTCGGCGTGGGTGTGCGGACCGGCTCCGGCGGGCCGTGGTGGACCCAGGTGTTCGCCGCCCAGGGCTGATCCGCCCGGGGCGGCTCCGTTGAGGCCCGGCCCGGGCGGGCCCGCTCAGCCCGGGACCGGGCCCGGTCCGCCCGGACTCCGAGCCGGGCCGATTTTCCGATTCCGCGCACATTGTTGTTATCTGATCACTCCCCGCAGGTCTCCGAGGAGGCAGCGGCGGACGGATACACGGCAAGACGGAGTGCGGACCATGAACGCTGATGTGCAGAACAGGACCGGGAGCACCCTGGTGCTCGCGGCGCAGGCCGGCGACCGGCAGGCCCAGGAGGCGCTGGTCGCCGCCTGGCTGCCGCTCGTCTACAACGTGGCCGGCCGCGCCCTCGGCGGCCACGCCGACGTGGACGACGTCGCACAGGAGACCATGATCCGCGCCCTGGACGGGCTGGACGGGCTCCGCGACCCGGACTCCTTCCGCTCCTGGCTGGTCGCCATCACCATGAACCAGGTCCGGCGCCGCCACGCGGCCGGCCGGCAGCAGCCGACCGTCGGCGGGCTGGACGAGACCTGGGAGGTCGCCGACCCCAGGGGCGACTTCACCGACCTCACCATCCTGCGGCTCGGCCTCTCCGGCCAGCGGCGCGAGGTCGCCGAAGCGACCCGCTGGCTCGACCCCGACGACCGCGAACTGCTCGCCCTGTGGTGGCTGGAGGCGGCCGGTGAACTGACCCGCGCCGAACTGGCCGACACCCTCGACCTGAGCCCGCAGCACACCGCCGTCCGCGTCCAGCGGATGAAGAAGCAGCTGGAAGCCGGCCGGATCGTCGTCCGGGCCCTCGGCGCCTACCCTCGCTGCCCCGAACTGACCGAGCTCACCGCGGGGTTCGACGGCACGCCGGACTCGGTGTGGCGCAAGCGCATCGCCCGCCACATCCGCGGCTGCGCCGGCTGCGACGGCCTCGGCCGCGACCTCTTCCCGGCCGAAGGACTGCTGGCGGGCATGGCCCTGGTGCCGATCCCGCTCGACTCGCCCGTGCTGCTCCACTTCCAGCACACCGCGGCGGCCGCCGCCCAGAACGCGGCGGCCCAGAGCGCCGCCGCCGGAGCCGGTTCGGGAGCGGGGCCCGGTGCGCACGCCGGTGGTGCGCACGCCGGTGCGGGAGGCCCCGGCGGCTGGGCCGGCACCGCCGCGCGCAAGGCCGTCCTGGCGAGCGGCGCGGCCGCGGCGGTGGCCGTGACCACCCTCGCGCTGGTCTGGCCGCAGCCCGGCGAGCCGCCGCAGGCGACCGCACCGGAGCCGACCGCTCCCGCCGCCGCCCAGGACGTCCCGACCGTCGCCGCCGCACCCGTGGCGACCGTCCCGACACCCCTGGCCACGCCGACGCCGACGGACACCCCGACCCCGACGCCCACACCGACGCCTACCCCGACCCGCAGCATCACCGCGGCCCCGGTACCCAACCCGGAGCGTGCCCTGGTGGACCTGGTCAACGCCGAACGCCTCAAGGCCGGTTGCGCGCCGCTGCGGATCGACCCCCGGCTGCACACCTCCGCCCAGAAGCACGCGGACGACATGGCCACCCGGGGCTTCTTCGACCACGTCAACCCCGACGGTGTCCGCGCCGACGCCCGGATCACCGCCGCCGGCTACCGCTGGTCCCAGTGGGGCGAGAACCTCGACCGGGGCCCGACCACCCCGGCCGCCGTCTTCGCCCACTGGATGGACGGCGGGATCCACCAGTCCAACATGCTCGACTGCGGATTCAAGGACATCGGCGTCGGCGTCGCCACCGGCCCGACCGGCACCCCCTACTGGACCCAGGACCTCGGGGCACCGATGCCCTGAGGCCCTGGGTCCAGAGGTCCTGGCACCGCGGCCGCCCGCGGTGCCACTACGCGGGGGTGACCCCGACCAGCCCGCTCGCGGACCCGGTCACATAGCCCGTGGCATCGCCGACGACGCCACCCGCGTCACCGACCTGACCGGGCACCACGTCAGGTGCGCTGCTGAGCGGCCCGGGCAGCCCCTGCTGTCCGCCCACGGCACTGGCGTGCGCACTCGGTGCGGTGAGGGAGGCCACGACACCCACGGCGATCGAGGCAACGGCGAGCATGCTGCGCTTCTTCATGGCCGGTCCAACGAGGCTGGGCCGGAAGGGTTACGCGGGTCGGCCCGCACTGGGGGCGCCGGCGCCGGGCCGGACGCGCCGGCGCTGCTCCCGGGCGCGTTGGACGGCCCGCGCGCCGGCCGGGACTCAGCCGGACGGCGGGCGGGCCGTGGGAACCACCATGGCCCCACCCGCCCCGGACGGTCAGGGGCGCGCGCGGGGTGTCCGGACGCACACCGGTGCGCCGGGCGTGGAACAGCAGCCCCAGCGGCGCCGTCAGAGCGTCCCGGAGCCCCGGGCCACCCCCGCCCCGCCCGCCACCGACGCCCCGTCCTGCCGGGCCGCGGCCCCTGCCGCTCCCGCCGCCGTCACCGCCGCTACCGTCCAGTCCGGGTGCCCCGGCATCGGCGGTGTCCGCAGCCCGTACAGCCAGTCGTCGAGGAACCCGCCCAGGTCCGACCCGGACACCGCGGAGGCGGTGCGCACGTAGTCGGCGGTGCTGGCGTTCCCGTACCGGTGCTCGCTGAGGAAGGCGCGCTCGATCCGGTCGAAGGTGTCCCCGCCGACCTTCTCGCGCAGCGCGAACAGCACCAGCGCGCCGCCCAGGTACCGCTGGCTGTCGAAGAGGTGGTCGGCGGTCGGGAGGGCGACCGGCCCCGAGTCGTGCCGCCACTGGTCGCCGAGGCCGTAGACCCGGCGCATCCGGTCGGCCAGGGTGGTGAGGCCCCCGTCGTCGGGCCAGCCGCGCTCGTAGCGGTACAGCAGGCCGTAGTAGTCCGCGTGGCCCTCGTTGAGCCAGAGGTCGGACCACCTGGCCGGCGAGACGCTGTCGCCGAACCAGGAGTGGACCAGCTCGTGCATCATGTGCGAGCCGATCTCCGGTTCGGGCCGGCGCAGGAAGTTCGGCTTGTAGAGGGTCAGGGTCTGGGTCTCCAGACCGGTGAACGCGAACGCGTCCGGGGCGTCGGTGTCGACGGGCAGGAGGCCGTAGGTCTCGAACGGGAAGCGCCCCAGGTGGCCCTCGGCCCAGACGAGTTGGTCGGCGGTCAGGGCCAGCGCGGGTTCCAGGTCGGCCGCGCGGGAGGTCGGGACGACGTCGCGCAGCGGCAGGCCGTGCGGGCCGGTGCGTTCGCGGACGGTGTAGTCGCCGACCGAGACCTGCACCAGCTCGGTGGCCATCGGCTCGCGGGAGACGTACCGGCGGGTGGTGCGGCCGTCACCGAGGTGCTCGGTCCGTGTCAACTCGCCGTTGGCGACGCCCAGGAGGGCGTCCGGGGCGGTCACCGCGATGGTGAACCGGGCCTTGTCGCTCGGGTGGTCGTTGCACGGGAAGACGGTGTGCGCGCTGTCCGGCTGGCCGGCCACCGCGAAGCCGTCGGCGGTCGGCACCCAGCCCGTGTGCGGCAGCGCGGCCCGCGGATCGGCGGTGTACTCGACCGTCACCTCGCTGTCGGCGCCGCGGTGGAACGGCCGGGCCGGGGTGACGGTCAGCTTCTCGTCCCGCGTCGCGAACGCCGCCGGGCGCCCGTCGACCCGGACGGCGCGCACGGCCAGCCCGAGCGCGTCCAACTCCAGCCGGGCGAGCGGGCGGTCGGGCCGGACGGTGATGACGGCGGTGGCGTCCACCGTGCGGCGGTCGGCCCGGTAGTCGAAGGACAGGTCGTAGGCGAGGGCCCGGTACCCGGTGTTCCCGAGCGAGGGGAACACCGGATCGCCCAAGCCGTCGGCGGCACCGGCCGACGGAACGCTCGCGGACAGCAGGGCCGCACTGAGCACGAGCGACAGGACGAGACCGGCACGGGGCCTGGACAAGAGTGATCACCGCACTTCGGCAGCGGGAGCGGACACGGAATCCGCCGGAACAGGTGGACCGCGCACGGATGCTAGTGCACCGGCGGGCCGGAGCGGGCGCGATCCGGAGCAGCACCGGGGCAGCACCGGGGGGCCGGGGCGGGACCGGGGGCGCGACGACACTCCGCCGTCCCCCGGACGGCTCACGGTGATGGCGGAGCCCCCGGCCGCCGTCTAACGTCAGAGGTGCTTCGTCCCCTGACGGACGGAGCCACGGCCGCCGGAGCGCCTGGCCAGGTCCGGCGGCCGTACTTCCATGTCCGGGCCCACCCCGTAGGCTGGCGGCCTGACGCGCCGCCGAGACGACGCCGGCGAACCGGATGCCAGGAGCCGCCGTGACCAGCCCAGCCCCGTACGTCCTGGTGATCGGGGAGTGCGTCGCCGACATCGTCCGGACGGACGGCGCCCCGGACCGGGTGCACCCCGGCGGCAGCCCCGCGAACGTCGCGTACGGACTGGCGCGGCTGGGCCGCCCGGCCACGCTGCTCACCGAGCTGGGGCCGGACGCCAACGGCCGGCTGATCCGGGCGCACCTGGAGTCGGCCGGCGTACGGGTACGGGCGGCGGAGGTCGCCCGGACGCCCTCGGCGGTGGTCCGGCTGGACGGGCAGGGGCGGGCCCGCTACACCTTCGACATCGGCTGGACGCTCCCGCCCGGCGGCCCGGGTGCCCGGGACGACGCGGACCCTGCGGACCCGGGCGACGCGGCGGGGCCGCCCGCCGCGATCCACCTCGGGTCCATCGGCGCGGTCACCGAGCCCGGTGCGGCCTCGGTCCTGGCGCTGGTGGAGCGGTGGCGAGGACGGGCCCAGGTCAGCTACGACCCCAATGTGCGCCCGGCGCTGATGGGTGGGCGGGCCGGGGCGGTCCGCCGGGTCGAGCGCTGCGTGGCGCTGAGCGACCTGGTCAAGGCGAGTGACGAGGACCTGGCCTGGCTGTACCCGGGCGAGCGGCCCGAGGCGGTCGTGGAGCACTGGCTGGCCCTCGGCCCCTCGGTGGTGGCGGTGACCCTCGGCGCGGACGGCGCGTTCGCCCGTACCGCCGAGGGGGTGCGCGTCGAGGCCGCGGCCGTCCCGGTGGCGGTGGCGGACACGGTCGGCGCCGGGGACTCCTTCATGTCCGCCTTCCTGCACACCCGCGCGGGCGGCGCGGACCTCCCGACCTGTCTCGTCCACGCGGTGACGGCTGCGGCCCTGACCGTGGCCCGCCCGGGTGCCGTCCCGCCCTCGGCGGCCGAACTGGCGGCCGCCCTGGCGGACGGGCCGGAGCCCCGCACCGCCGCGGGCCCGGTGTAGACCCCGGTCAGCCGAGGTCCTTGCCGTACCAGATCTGGGCGTACGGGCTGCTGCCGTAGGCCGGGATCTCCCGGTAGCCGTGCCGGACGTAGAGCGCCCGGGCCTCGACGAGGTCGAGCCGGGTGTCGAGGACGATCCGCTCGGCGCCGAGTGAGCGGGCGGCCTCGTCGACGGCGGCGAGCAGACGGCCGCCGCCGCCGGTGCCGCGCAGCCCGGGGCGGACGTAGACGCGGGTCAGTTCGACGGTGGCGGGGTCGAGCCGTCGCAGGCCGGCGCAGGAGTGGGCGACGCCGTCGTGGCGGCCGATCAGGAACAGGCCGTCCGGGGCGGCGAGGTCGTCGCTGGGGGTGTCGGCCAGGCCGGACTCCAGCTGCTCGGGGGTGCCGTCCCGGCCGAGGTGCAGCCGGTAGTAGCGGTTGGCCACCTCGTAGTAGTAGTCGCGCAGCAGCTCCAGGGCCTCGGGTGCGGTCACGTCGGCCGTGGTGACGGTCCAGGAGTCGGAGCGGCGGAGCGCGGTGTCGTTCATGTCCGCATGATCCGCTTTCCGGCTCCTTCCTCGCAATCCGTTTTCGGCGGCGCCCCTTCGGTACGGCGGCGGACGGCAAAGGAACGGCAAGCCGACCGGCGCGCCGTTGCCCCGCACGGGTGATGAGGGGGTTGACGGGGGTGCGGGGCGGGGGAGCAGTGCAGCTATGGACAGACCATCAGATTGTCTGAATAGTACGGATTTGAGGGGGCGTCAGAAGCGCCGGAGCGCAGTGCGGACCGGCCTGCTGGCGACCGTCTGCCTCTCCGCCGTCGTCGCCGGCTGCGCCGCTCCGGCCGGTCACAGCGGGCCGAAGGCCGCCCCGGCCCGGACCGGCGCGCCCCCCGCCGTCGAAGCCGCCGAGGCGCCCGGAGCCGCCGTCGAAGCCGCCGAGGCGCCCGGAGCCGCCGTCGAGGCCGTCGACCGGGGCGCGGCCCGCCCGGCCGCGGCGCCGCCGCTGCTGCCGGGCGTGGCCCGCAAGGAGGAGGAGACCAGCGGCGAGGCGGTCGCCCGCCAGGAGGCGGCCGTGCGGACCGCGCTGGAGACCGCGCAGCGCTGGGGCCTGGACCGCCCGCCACTGAAGCCCCTGGCGCGCCCGGCGACCAGGACCCCGCTCACCCCGGTCCAGGGCGTCAAGCTCGCGGAGGGCCGTCCGCCCGTGGTCTACCGGGTGCCGACCGACGACAAGGTCGTCTTCCTGACCGTCGACGACGGCGCCGAGAAGGACCCCGAGTTCTCCCGGATGGCCGACGAACTGGGAATCCCGATCAGCGCCTTCGTGTCCGACTACCTCGTCCGCGACAACTACGGGTACTTCCGCGACATGCACGCCCAGGGCGTGGAGATCAACAACCACACGATCAACCACCGCAACCTGAAGGTCCTGGACTACGAGACCCAGCGCCGGGAGATCTGCGACCAGCAGGACCAGCTGGAGCAGCAGATCGGCGTCCGCCCCCGGCTGTTCCGGCCGCCGTACGGCGAGTACAACGACGACACGCTGCGCGCGGCGGCCTCCTGCGGCGTGCAGGCCGTGCCGCTGTGGAACGAGGAGGCCTTCCCGGACCACATGGAGTGGCGCTACGACGACCGGGCGCTGCACCCGGGGGACATCATCCTCACCCACTTCCGGGGCGCCGACATCTGGAAGGCGTCCATGCCGGACCTGCTGCGCAAGGTCGTCAACGACGTCACCGCGGCCGGCTTCACCCTGGGCCGGCTGGACGACTACCTGTAGGGGCCGACTGCCTGCGGGGACGACCACCCGCAGGGGCGGCCGCCGACGGGGACGGCCGCCGGTGCGGTGCGGCTCAGCCGAGCGAGAGGGCGTCGAGGTACACCCAGGCGCCCTCGTGCCGCACGAAGCGGCTGTGCTCGGCGAGCACCCCCTCCTCGCGGCCCTCGGTCCAGTGCGCCCGGAAGGCGACCGTGCCCTCCGCGTGGAACGCGCCGCCCTCGCTGGTCGAGACCACTTCCAGCCGCGTCCAGCGCAGCGCCGGGTCGAAGTCGACCTCGTCGGGCCGGGTGTCCGGGTGCCAGGTCCGCAGCAGGTACGCCTCGTCCTGCGCGGCGAAGGCGCTGAACCGGGAGCGCATCAGCGACTCTGCGGTGGTGGCCGCCGCCTGGCCGCGGTGCAGCCGCCCGCAGCAGTCGCCGTAGGCGGCGGGCAGGCCGCACGGGCAGGGCGAGGAGGGCAGCAGTCGGGGAGCGGCCGGGCGGGGCTCGTGGCGACGTCGGGACATGCGGTCCATTCTTCCTCACCGCGGCGCGCCGCCGGCGCCCGGTCCCCGGTTCTCCCGCCCCGGTGACGACGCCCGGTTGCGGGGAGGCCCGGCGAGTCGCCCCGCACCCCCGGACGGTCACTGGTAGTAGTTGCCTGGCTGCGGAGCGGTCCGCCGCAGAGCCGGGCCCCGCGCGCCGACCGGGCGGGACGAACTCGACACCAGGAGCGGTCATGGGTGGCAGGCAGCGTCCGCCGCGGGCGCGGAACCCTCGCCGGGGCAGGCCCGCCGGCAGCGGCGGCCGGGCGGTCTCGCGGGTGGAGTTCGCCCGGATCGAGGGCTTCCTGGCCTGGGAGGCGGAGGTCGCGGCCGCCGAGCGGGACGCCCGGGTCTTCGCCGAGCAGTTCCCCTGGCTGCCGCCCGCCGAACGGGAGAGCCTCGAACAGGCCTACGCGGCCGACCGGCTGCGTTACGCCGAGGAGGTCGTGGACCGGGCCGTCGAGCGCTGCCGCCACCTCGCCGCGCGCTACCGCGCCGAGTGCCACCGGATCTGCACCCGCTGGGCGGCGCTCTGCCTCTCCGTCACCCTGGCGGCGGCGCTGTTCGCCGTGGTCCCGGCGGCCCTGCGGGGCTGACCGGCCGGTACGGACGACGAGGGCCCGCCGCGCCGTTCCCGGCGCAGCGGGCCCTCGTCCGTCGGGGAGCCCGGATCAGTGGTGGCCGTGGCCGCTGCTGATCTCCTGGTGCTCCTCGGCGGTGGGCTTGGCGATCTGGCTGCCCTCGCCGTAGAACCCGCGGGACAGCTTGGTCCGGGTACGGGTCCACAGGCCGGCCTTGCGGACCACCCCGTTCTCGTCCACCTCCGGCGGCAGGACCGTCGGCTGCGGCTGCTCGTGCGCCGTCAGCGTGTAGAGGCGGCCCTGCGGCAGCGGCGCGTGGATCTCGACGAACTCGCCGTGCTGGAGGCGCTTGATGACGCCGGTCTCCCGGCCGTGCAGCACCTTCTCCCTGTCCCGGCGCTGCAGGCCCAGGCACCACCGCTTGGTGATCACGAAGACGACCACCGGCACGGTGAAGAAGCCGATGCGCACCGCGTAGGTGATCGCGTTGATCGACAGGTGGAAGTGGGTGGCGAGCAGGTCGTTGCCGCCGCCGGCGAGCAGGATCAGGTAGAGGCTCATCCAGGCCGCGCCGAAGGCGGTACGGACCGGGGCGTTGCGCGGCCGGTCGGCGATGTGGTGCTCGCCCCGGTCCCCGGTGACCCAGGCCTCCAGGAACGGCCAGGCCCAGATGGCCATCAGGATGCTCGGGAAGACCACCAGCGGGATGAACACCCCGAGGTTGAGGGTGTGGCCGCCCCAGACGCTGATCTCCCAGCCCGGCATCACGCGGACCAGGCCCTCGGAGAAGCCCATGTACCAGTCCGGCTGGGCGTCCGTGGACACCTGGTCGGGCCGGTACGGGCCGTACGCCCAGATCGGGTTGACGGTGGCGATCGCCGACATGACCGAGACCGTGCCGAAGACCAGGAAGAAGAAGCCGCCCGCCTTGGCCGTGTAGACCGGCAGCAGCGGCATGCCGACCACGTTCTCGTTGGTCCGGCCGGGCCCGGCGAACTGGGTGTGCTTGTGGTAGAAGACCAGGATCAGGTGCGCCGCGAGCAGGCCCACCATGATCCCAGGGATCAGCAGGATGTGGACGGTGAACAGCCGCGGCACGATGTCGGTGCCGGGGAACTCGCCGCCGAAGATGAAGAACTGCAGGTAGGTGCCGACGATCGGGACGGACAGGATCGCGCCCTGCATGAAGCGGATGCCGGTGCCGGAGAGCAGGTCGTCCGGGAGCGAGTAGCCCATGAAGCCGTCGAACATGCCGAGGAACAGCAGCAGCGCGCCGAACAGCCAGTTGACCTCGCGCGGCTTGCGGAACGCGCCGGTGAAGAACACCCGCAGCATGTGCGTCAGCATCGAGGCGACGAAGACGATCGCGGCCCAGTGGTGGATCTGGCGCATCAGCAGGCCGCCGCGCACCTCGAAGCTGATGTCGATCGTCGAGGCGTAGGCCTCGGACATCGGGATGCCCTTGAGCGGGACGTAGCGGCCGTCGTAGACGACCTCGGCCATGCTCGGCTTGAAGAAGAGGGTCAGCCAGACGCCGGTCAGGATGATGATGACGAAGGTGTAGAGCGCGATCTCGCCCAGCATGAAGGACCAGTGGTCCGGGAAGATCTTGCGCAGGTTGGCCTTGGCCAGGGAGTAGATGCCGAGCCGGCCGTCGGCCCAGTCGGCGAGGGCCTCGGCCTTGTTCGCGGGCTCGTCGCGCGTGCTGGTCTCCGGTCCCGGCTGTGACTGCTGGTCGGTTCTCACGACGGGCTCCCCGGCGTCCTCGGCGTGCCGTGCTGGAGCCCCGTCGGCGGGAACGCAGGCCGGCGAAGTGTTGTGATCATGGGACCTCTCGATACGGGCCCGCCGGTCGGACCGGCGCGCGGACCGGGCCGGACCGCTGGACCCGTTGCTCAGGGTGATGGAGCGCTTACTCTGACATGCTGTCGGCAGGGGGCCGACTGTGCACGTCCATCGGTCCGTCCGGCCGCTCGTGTCGGGCCGGACGGGGGGCCTGACGCCCGATCGGCTGGCCGCCGGTCGGCCCAAGGGGCGCCGATGCTGCGGTCGGGTGCCGCTGAACCGTTTCGGCGCGTGCCGCGTCCGGGGGTCGCGCGCCCGGCGGCCTACGCTGCGCCAATGGTGGATCACCGTGAACTCTTCGAGGACGTCACCGGGGCCCTGGCCCGCGCCGGGTTCGACACCGCGCCGGGCCCCTCACCGCTGTCGATCGACCGCCATCCCGAGGGCGTGGTGGTCGGCTGGACGCCGGGGGGCGAACCGGACCGGCCGCCCGGCCGGGAGGCCCGCGCGGCGGTGAGCGGCGCGCTCACGCTCGTGCTGCGCGAGTGCGGCTTCCTGGTCGCCGAGACGGAGTCGGGTGATCTGCTGGTGCGTTCGGCCGAACCGGTGACGGTCCCGGCCGAGCCGGAGCCGGTGCCGGAGCAGTGGTGGGGGTGACGAGGGCCCCGCACGGCCCCCGCGGCGTCGGCCGCGGACCGCTCCGACGTGCCGGTTTGGGGAACGCCCGGGGGTTCTCATACCGAACCCTTACCTGAAGCGGGGGTGCAGTTGACCGGCCCGGCTCTAAGGTTTGCCTAAGCTAAGCCGAAGCGCCCTGGACCACGACGTCCGGGGCGTTCGGCTGTGCCGCTCCGCCGCCACCCGTGACGGGGCGAGAACAGGTGACGGCCCGGGGTGGCCCCGGGGGAGGAGCCCGCCGCATGTGGGATGAAGCGTTTCCCAGCTTCCTGATCGGGCTACGTGAAGGCCTGGAAGCCGGACTGATCGTGTCGATCCTGGTCGCCACGCTGGTCCGGGCGGGCCAGAAGGCCCGGTTGCCCCAGGTCTGGACGGGCGTCGCGGCGGCCCTCGCACTCAGCCTGAGCTTCGGCGCGGTGCTCACCTTCACCGCCGCCAACCTCTCCGGCCACGCCCAGGAGGCCTTCGGCGGGGTGCTCAGCCTGATCGCCGTCGGCTTCGTCACCGCGATGGTGTTCTGGATGCGCCGCTCGGCGCGCACCCTCTCCGCCGACCTGAAGGAGAAGGTCCAGGCCTCCCTGGCGATGGGCGCCGGCGCGCTGGTCCTCACCAGCTTCCTCGCGGTCGCCCGCGAGGGCCTGGAGACCTCGCTCTTCCTGTGGACCAACGTGCGCACCGCCGGCGAGTCCACCGGGCCGCTGCTCGGCGCGGCCGTCGGCCTGCTGCTCTCCGCCGGGCTGTGCTGGGGCCTGTACCGGCGGGCGCTGAAGATGAACCTCACCCGGTTCTTCACCATCACCGGCGCCGGGCTGATCGTCGTCGCCGCGGGCGTCCTCGGCTACGGACTGCGCGACCTCCAGGAGTCCGGACTGGTCGGCGGCGCCGGCTCGTACGCCTTCGACCTGAGCGGGCACCTGGACGCCTCGTCCTGGTACGCCACGCTCGTCCAGGGCACCCTCAATCTGACCGTCACCATGACGGTGCTGCAGGTCGTCGGCTACGTCGCGTACCTGGGCGTCGTGATGACCATGTTCATCGAGGGCATCCGGGGCGGCGCGGCTGCCCCGGCTGCTTCGTCGTCCTCGGCCCAGGCTTCGGCTTCGGCTTCGACGCCGGCCGCGGCTCCGGCTTCGTCTGCGGCCCCGGCGGCCCCGGCCGCGGGTGCCGGGCCGGTGCGCTCCGGGCGGCCGCGCTGGGTGCTGCCGACCGCGCTGGTCGCGGTCCCGGTGGTGGTGGCCGGCGCCGTGATCGCGGTCAGCGACGGCAAGCAGGACAGCTCCGCCACCGTCACCGTCTCCGAGCAGGACTGCGGCAAGGGCTTCGGCACCCCGCAGCCCGGCCAGCAGGTGTTCCAGATGCACAACGCCGGCGACAAGGTCTCCGAGGTGTACCTGGTCGACCCGGCCAGCGGCGCGGTCTACGGCGAGATCGAGGGCCTGGCCCCCGGCACCACCCGGGCCCTGACCGCCACCATCGGCTCCGGCGACTACGCCTGGCGCTGCGTGCCCACCGGCGGGAAGTCCGTCACCTCCCAGGCCGTGCACATCACCGGCGGAAGCAGCGGGGTCAAGGCCGTCAAGCCGGTCTCCGAGGACGACCTCAAGGGCCCGCTCGACAGCTACAAGGAGTACGTCGACCAGGGCCTCGCGACCCTCATGACGCAGACCCAGAAGCTCCAGGCCGACGTGCACTCCGGCGACCTCGCCACCGCCAGGGCCGACTGGCTCACCGCCCACCTGCGGTACGCCTCGCTCGGTGCCGCCTACGGCACCTTCGCCGACCTCGACGGCAAGATCGACGGCCGCCCGGACGGACTCGCCGACAAGACCCAGGACGCCGGCTTCACCGGCTTCCTGCGCCTGGAGTACGGCCTCTGGCACGGCCAGTCCGCCGCCGACCTGACGCCCGTCGCGGACGAGCTGGCGCAGAACGTCGCCAAGCTGGCGCACGACTTCCCGACCCAGGACTTCAACCCCGGCGACCTGCCGCTGCGCGCCCACGAGATCCTGGAGAACACCCTCCAGTTCGAGCTGACCGGCGACACCGACATGGGCAGCGGCACCAACCTCGCCACCGCCCAGGCCAACCTCGCGGGCACCCAGGAACTGCTGACCCTGCTGCAGCCGCTGCTCGACGAGCGCGACCCGCAGGTCCTGGTCCGGGTGAACGCGGGCATGAAGCGGGTCGGCGACCTCGTCGAGGCCGCCCGGAAGCCGGACGGCTGGACCCCGGTCGACCGGCTGCCCGCCGACACCCGCCGTCAGCTCAACGGCGCCACCGGCCAGCTGCTCGAAGACCTCGCTCCCATCCCCGCCCTGCTCGAGATCCGGAAGGCCGCCTGATGACCGACCACACCGCAGCCGCCGGCTCCTGCCCGTTCCCGCACGCCGCCGCGGGGCCCGCCACGGCGCCCACCGTGGAGGCCGTCGCGCCGCTCGCCGGCACCGAGGCGCAGGGCGGGTGCCCGGCCGGCCCGGCGCGGCGCAGCTTCGTCCGGGCCGCGCTCGGCGCCGGGGCCGGAGCCGCCGTACTGGCGGGCGGCGCCCTCACCCTCGGCGCCGGTCCGGCCGCCGCCGGGGACGGCAGCCAGGCGAAGAACGGGGCGGTGCCGTTCCACGGCGACCACCAGGCCGGCGTCACCACCCCGGCCCCCGGCTACGCGGCCTTCGTCTCCTGCCAGGTGATCGCCCAGGACCGCAAGGGCCTCGAAGGCCTCCTGCGGACCCTGACCGAGCGGATCCGCTTCCTCACCGCCGGCGGCACCCCGCCCGACCTCGGCGTCGGCGCGCCGCCCTCGGACAGCGGCACCCTCGGCCCGACCGTCCCCACCGACAACCTGACCGTCACCGTCGGCGTCGGAGCCTCGCTCTTCGACGACCGCTACGGGCTGGCCAAGGCCAAGCCGGTCAAGCTCGCGCCGATGAAGACCTTCCCCAACGACAACCTCCAGGCCGCCGAACTGCACGGCGACCTCTCGCTCCAGATCTGCGCCGACCGCCAGGACACCGTGCTGCACGCGCTGCGCGACATCACCCGGCACACCCGGGGCGCACTGCAGATCCTCTGGCGGATCGACGGCTTCCAGAACCAGTCCCGCCCGGACGGTGCCCAGCGCAACCTGCTCGGCTTCAAGGACGGCATCGTCAACCCGGACACCACCTCCACGCGGGAGATGGACCGGCTGGTCTGGGTCACCGACGGGACCGGCGAGCCCGCCTGGGCGACCGGCGGCAGCTACCAGGTGATCCGGATCATCCGGATGCTGATCGAGTTCTGGGACCGGGTCACCCTCAGCGAGCAGGAGAAGATGTTCGGCCGCCGCCGCGACACCGGCGCGCCGCTCGACGGCCACCGGGAGACCGACGCGCCGGACTACGCCAAGGACCCGGACGGCAAGGCGATCCCGCTCGACGCGCACATCCGGCTCGCCAACCCGCGGACCGCCGACACCGACGGCTCGCGCATCCTGCGCCGCGGCTTCAACTACGACCGGGGCATCGACAAGGCGGGCAACCTGGACATGGGCCTGGTGTTCTGCTGCTACCAGCAGGACGTGGTGCGGCAGTTCGAGGCCACCCAGACCCGGCTCATCGGCGAGCCGCTGGTGGACTACATCTCGCCGACCGGCGGCGGGTACTTCTTCGTCCTGCCGGGCGTGAAGGACAACGCCGACTGGCTCGGGCGCGGACTGCTGGCCGCCGTCTGACGGCTTCCCCGCAGTGACGACGGTGGGCCCGGTCTTGACGGTGGGCCCGGTCCCTGACGGTGGGCCCGGCCTGACGGCCACAGCTGTCCCGGCCTGACGGGCCCGTCCGACGGCGGTCCTGCGGGCGGGCCCGGTGCCTCGGCGCACCGGGCCCGCTTCGTGCCGTCAGCCGCCGAGCGTGAAGCCGATCACCGCGCCGCCGCCCTCCCGGTTGGCGGCGAAGGCGGCGCCGCCGTGCGAGCGGGCCACCTCGTGCACGATCGCCAGGCCCAGCCCCGAACCGGGCAGGCTGCGGGCGGCCGTGGCCCGGTAGAAGCGGTCGAAGAGCCGGTCGAGATCGGCCTCGTCGATGCCCGGGCCGCGGTCGCGCACCTCCACCCGGGTGCCCCGCACCACCACCTCGATCGGACCCGTCCCGGCCGGGTCGAACTTGGCGGCGTTGTCCAGCAGGTTGCCCACCGCGCGGGCCAGCGCGTCCGCGCGGGCGGTGACGACGGTGTCGTCCGCGTCGACCAGGATCTCCCGGTTGCCGCGCCGCCGGGCCTGGGCGACGGCCCCGCGGACCACCTCGGCCAGGACCAGATCCGTCGGCTGCTCGTCCGCCCGGCGGTCGGCGGCGAGCGCCACCAGCTCCTCCACCAGCAGGGTCAACTCCCGTGCCTCCTCCGCCAGATCGGCCATCAGCGCGACGCGCTCGGGCGGTGGCAGCCGGTCCATGGCGGGGAGCACCGAGAGATTGGTGCGCAGGCTGGTCAGCGGGGTCCGCAGCTCGTGCCCGGCGTCCTGGACGAGCCGGCGCTGGTTCTCCTTGGCGGTGGCGAGCCGGACCAGCATCCGGTCGAAGGCCCGGCCCAGCCGGCCCACCTCGTCCGTGCCGGCGGCGGGCACCGGGACGTCCAGGCGCCCGCTGGAGGCGACCAGTTCGGCCGCGTCGGTGAGCCGGACCAGCCTGCCCGTGATCCGGCCGGCCAGCAGCCAGCCGGCCCCGCCCGCGAGCACCGAGACGACCGCCACCAGCGCCGCCGTCCGGATCCGCAGCGCGGCCAGCAGGTGCTCGGTGGGACCGACCTGCTGGATGATCTGGACCGCGCCGCGGCCGCCGCCGAGCGAGACCACCCCCACCCGCAGGGTGTCGCCGTGCAGCCGGCGCACGCCGCTCGCGGTGCGGCCGGGCTCGACGGCCCGGGCGAGTTCGCGGTCGGCCGCGGTGAGCGGCAGGTCGAGCCGGGCGGTGCCGGGGAGCAGCCGGGCATCGGGGTCGAGCGCCTGCGCGGTCACCCGGATCGGGCGCAGCAGGTCGCTGCTCAGACCGCTCGGGCCGGCGAAGTCCCCCGGGAAGAGCACCTCCCGTTCGACCTGCCGGTCGACGGAGTCGACGGCCGCGGTGAAGTCGGCCGTCTCGTCGTCCCGGATCAGCCGGGCGGCGGCGTGGTAGCCGAGCGCGCCGATCAGCACGGCGACCAGGGCGGCGATCGCGGCGAAGGCGAGCGAGAGGGTGGTGCGCAGGCCCGGACGCGGCAGGTGCGGGCGGCGGCGGGCGGGGCCGGTCACGGCTCGCGCAGCGTGTAGCCGACGCCGCGGACGGTGTGGATCAGCGGGGGCAGGCCGGCGCGGTCGAGCTTGCGGCGCAGGTAGCCGATGAACACGGCGAGGTTCTTGGAGCCCGGGCCGAAGTCGTAGCCCCAGATCCGCTCGTACAGGGTCGCCTGGTCGAGGACGGCCCCGGCGTTGCGGGTCAGCAGCTCCAGCAGGTCGAACTCGGTGCGGGACAGCTCCAGTTCCCGCCCGGCGCGCCAGGCCCGCCGGGCGGGCGGTTCCATCCGCAGGTCGGCGACGGTCAGGACCTCGGCGTCCGGGGCGGGCGGGTTGCGGCGCAGCAGGGCGCGCAGCCGGGCGAACAACTCCTCCACGTCGAAGGGCTTGACCAGGTAGTCGTCGGCCCCCGCGTCGAGGCCGGCGATCCGGTCCGGGACCTCGACCCGGGCGGTGAGCATCAGCACCGGGGTGCGGTCGCCGGCGGCGCGCAACCGGCGGCAGACCTCCAGGCCGTCCGGCTCGGGCATCATCACGTCGAGCAGCAGGACGTCCGGGCGCTGTTCGGCGAGGACGGCCAGGGTCTGGGTGCCGTTCGCGGCGATCCGGACCCGGTAGCCCTCCAGCATGAGCGCGCGGGTGAGCGAGTCGCGGATGGCCCGGTCGTCCTCGGCGATCAGCACGGTGTGGGTCATGGGGAGGATTCTCTCCTGGCGTGCTCACGGCGGGTCCGGGCGGGTCGGGGCAGGAGTGGGGCGGGCCCGGACGGCCGCCGCTTTCGCGCGCTCCTTCGCAGGCGTACGGTGGCCACACGGTGGCGCGCCGCCGGGTGGGTCGCCGGGTCCGTGTCGACTCGCCCTGCCGGAGGCCGCGATGGCAGACCGGATGGCCTTCCTCACCACTCCGCGCGCGGAGCGGGAGCGGCGGGACGCGCAGGAGCGCCTGGGGGACTGGCGGGAGGTCTACCGGCCGGGGGCGCTGCTGCCACTCGTCGGTGGGCAGGCGGAGCGGTGCATGGACTGCGGGCTGCCGTTCTGCCACAGCGCCTGCCCGCTGGGGAACCTGGTGCCGGAGTGGAACCGGCTGCTCGCCGCGGCGGACTGGCGGGCGGCGGCGGCCCGGCTGCTGGCGACGAACAACTTCCCGGAGTTCACCGGACGGCTCTGCCCGGCGCCCTGCGAGAGCGCCTGCGTGCTGGCGATCGACGGGGCCGCCGTGGCCATCAAGAACGTGGAGCTGGCGATCGCCGACCGGGCCTGGGAGGAGGGCTGGGACGCGCCGAGGCCGCCCGGGCGGGGTGACGGCCCGGCCGTGTGGGGCGGTTGTGCGACAGGGGGCGGCAGTGCGGAGGGGAGCGGCAGTGCGGGGGGACGGGGAGGCGGTGCGGGGTGGGGTGATGCCCGGGCCGCCGGGGGAGGGAGCGGGCGGCGGGTCGCGGTGATCGGTTCGGGACCGGCCGGGCTGGCCGCCGCCCAACAGCTCACCAGGGCCGGGCACGCCACCACCGTGTACGAGCGGGCCGACCGCCCGGGCGGGCTGCTGCGGTACGGGATCCCGCCGTTCCGGCTGGAGAAGCACCGGCTGGAACGGCGGCTGGACCAGCTGCGGGAGGAGGGCACCGTCTTCCGCACCGGGGTGTGGGTCGGACGGGACGTGGCGGCCGAGGAACTGCGGGCCGGATACGACGCGCTGGTGGTCGCCGTGGGCGCCACCGCCTGCCGGGAGCTGCCGGTGCCAGGGCGCCGACTCCCCGGAGTGCACCCGGCGATGGAGTACCTGACCTGGGCGAACCGGGTGGACGAGGGCGACTGCCCCGTCTCCCCGGTCTCCGCCGAGGGTCGCGACGTGGTGATCGTCGGCGGCGGGGACACCGCGGCCGACTGCCTGGGCACGGCGCTGCGCCAGCACGCCGCCTCGGTCACCCAGTTGGACATCAACCCGTGCCCGCCGGACCACCGGGCGCCCGGGGAGCCGTGGCCCGTCCACCCCAAGGTGTACCGGGAGACCACTTCGCACGAGGAGTCCGGTGCCGCCGTGGCCGGGCCCCGGGTGTTCACGGCGGTCACCGTGGGCTTCGAGGCGGGCCCGGACGGGCGGCTCGCCGCCGTCCGCTGCGCCGAGGCGGAGCCCGCCGACCGCAGCCCGCGGGCCGGGACCGAACGGAGCCTGCCGGCGCAGCTCGCGCTGCTCGCGACGGGCTTCACCGGGCCGGAGCCGGACCAGCGGCTGATCGGCCGACTCGGCCTCGCCCTCGGGCCGGAGGGCACCCTGGCCAGGGACGACGACTTCGGCACCGCGGCGGAGGGCGTGTTCGTCGCGGGCGACGCCGGCCGGGGCCAGTCGCTGATCGTCTGGGCGATCGCCGAGGGCCGGGCGGCGGCCGCGGCGGTGGACCGCTACCTGCGGGGCCGCACCGAACTCCCGGCGCCGATCCGGGCCTCGGCGCGGGCACTGACGCTGTGAGGCGTCGGCGGTCGGGGGTGGGAGTTCGGTTGTCGGGCGGTGGGCGCCGGGGCCGGGCGCGGGGCGAAGGACGTGGGGTGCCGGGCGGGGGACCCGGACTCCCGGGTGGAGGGCGGCCGTCACGGCGCGGGCTCCCGAGCGGAGGGCGGCCGTCACGGTGCGGGCCCCCGGGTGGAGGGCCGCCGTCACGGCGCTGGCTCCATGGCCGGCCCGACCCGGTGCGCGCGCCGGTCGTAGCGCCAGAGTGCGGGTATCGCCGCGGACAGGGCGGCGGCGCTGCCGAGGCAGAGCAGGCCGCCGGTGCCCAGCGCGGCCCGGATGCCCTGCCGGGCGGCGAGCCCGCCCGCCCGTAGGTCGCCCAGGGCGGGCCCGGCGGAGCCGACCAGCATCTCCACCCCGGCTGCGCGGCCGCGCAGCCCGTCCGGAATGGACTGGTTCCAGATGGCGCCGCGGAAGGTGTCACCGATCCAGTGCCCGCCCCCGGCGACGGTCAGACAGAGCAGGACGGCCCACAGGCCCGGGGCGAACGCCGCCGCCGCCGTCGCCGCTCCGACGAGGGCGGCGGAGAGCACGACCACCCGGCCGTGCCGGTGCACCCGCTCCGTCCAGCCGCCCGTCGCCGCGGCGATCAGGCTGCCGGCCGCACCGGCCGAGTAGAGCAGGCCCAGCGCCCACGCCGCCTCCAGGTCCTCGGCCAGGAACGGGAACAGCGCGGTGGGCAGGGCGAACACGGTGGCCGCGAGGTCGGCCAGGTAGGTGCCGATCAAGTCCGGCCGTCGGGCCACGTACCGGGCGCCCTCGACGAACTCGCCCAGCTGTGGCCGTTCGGCGTCCCGGGCCGAGGGGACCGGGCGCATCCGGGCGAGGAAGACGATCGAGGCCAGGAAGGTGCCGACGTCCACCAGGTAGGCCGCCGGCGCCCCGGCGGTGGCGATCAGCAGCCCGGCGGCGGCCGGTGCGACCACCCCGCCGATGCTCCAGCGCAGTGAGAGCAGGGCACCGGCCGCCACCAGCTGATCGTGCGGGACCAGCCGGGGGATCATCGCCTCGAGCGAGGGCTGCTGGATGCCCTGGAGGGCCGCGGCCAGCCCGGCGGCGGCGTAGAGCGGCCAGACGGAGGGGGCGCCGAGCAGGGCGTGGGCCAGCAGCAGGGCGCTGAGCGCGGCCAGCGCGACCTCGGTGGCCAGGGCCACGGTGCGGCGGTCGGTGCGGTCGGCGAGGACGCCGCCGTACAGGCCGAACACGAGGGTGGGCACCAGCTCGACCGCGCCGACCGCGCCCACGGCCCACGGCGAGCCGGTGAGGTCGGCGATCTGCAGCGGGATCGCCGTCATGGTGAAGATCGAGCCGAACAGGGTGACCGTTCCGGACGTCCAGACCAGCCGGAAGTCCCGGGAGGAGCGCCAGGGCGCGGTGTTCGGGAGCAGCCTGGAGCGGAGGCGGTCGGGGGCCGAGGTCATACAGGTGCTCCTCTCATGGCCGTCGCCACCGCGAGGGCCTTCCTTATCGCTGATAAGTTCCAGCTCGGGAACTTATCGGCGATAAGGTGGGCCTGGCAAGCGATTAACCCGGGAGGGCGAACGGATGGCACTCAGCCGCGACGACGTGGTGCGCACCGCGCTGCGCCTGCTCAACGAGGAGGGCATCGAAGGGCTGACCACCCGCCGGCTCGCCCGCGAACTCGGCGTCCAATCGCCGGCGTTGTACTGGCACTTCAAGAGCAAGCGGGAACTGCTCGACCTGATGGCCGAGGCGATGCTCGCCGAGGCCCTGCCGCCCGACCGCGAACCGGACCCGGAGCACTGGCCCGACTGGATCGCGGCCGATGCCAGGGCCAAGCGCCACGCCCTGCTCGCCTACCGCGACGGCGCCCGGGTGCACGCCGGGACCCTGCCCACCGAGGACGAGCTGCCGGCCGTCGAGGCCCAGCTGAGCGCCCTCTGCCGGGCGGGCCTGCGCCCGCGCACGGCGCTGCGGCTGCTGCTGACCGTCGACCGGTACATCATGGGCTGGGTCACCGAGGAGCAGGCCTGGCAGCAGGACGCCGCCGGGCGCGGCGGAGCGCCCTTCCCGGACGAGGCGCTGCGCACGCTGCCGCTGCTGCGCGAGGCGGCCGACGTGCTGCGGATGACCGACCACGACACCGACTTCGAGTACGGGCTGCGGGTGCTGGTCGAGGGCTTCCGGGCGGAGATCGCCCGGGAGACGGCGGCGGGGGCCGGGGCCGGCGGACCGGTGGTGGCCGCCGGGCCGGAGGCGGCGGAGGGGGACGGGCCGGTGTGGCGCCACGACCGGCCCTGATCCCGGCGCCGCTTGACCTTGACACCGTGACAAGCCTTTCACTGTGGTCCAGGAGGTGGTCCTGATGACCAGGCCAGTGGAGGAAACGAACACGGGGCGGGCGCTCCGGGGGCTGGCGAGCGGCAGCTCGTCGGTCCGCTTGCAGGCGGCCTTGGCCGTGGGGACGGTCCCGGACCCGGCGTACGTCGACACGCTCGTCGAGCGGTGCGCGGTCGAGCCCGAGTTCTTCGTGCGCGAGATGCTCACCTGGGCGCTCACCCGCCACCCGGCGGCGTTGACGGTCCCGCTGCTCCTGGGCGAGGTCCGCTCGGAGCGTGCGCAGGCACGGAGCCAGGCGCTGCACACGCTGTCCAAGATCGGGGACCGGCGGGCCTGGCCGGCGATCACCCCGGAGCTGCTGGCCGACGCGGACGAGGAGGTGGCCCGGAGCGCCTGGCGGGCAGCGGTCGTGCTTGTACCCGAGGGTGAGGAGCGCGAGCTGGCCGTAGGGTTGGCGACGCAGTTCGGGCGCGGCACACGGGAGACGCGGCTGAGCCTCAGCCGGGCGCTGATCGGGCTCGGGGAGGTGATGGCGCCGGCACTGGTCGCCGCGACGATGGACCCGGACCCCCGGGTGCGCGCGCACGCGATCGCCACGGAACGGCTGTGGCACGACCCGGACGCCGGATTCGAGTTCGCGATCGAGGAGGCGAAGCGTGTCGTGGCCCTCGGCCCGCCCGAGGAGTGAGCGGGGGAGTGGGCCGGGGCGTGGGCCCGAGGAAAAGGCCGGGAGTGGGCCGGGGAGAGGGCGACGAGTGAGGGGCGACGGGCAGTGCTGATCGGTGACGTCGCGCGGCAGTCCGGGGTCAGTGCCCGGATGCTCAGGCACTACGAGTCGCTCGGCCTGGTGCGGCCGTCGGGCCGCACCGACTCCGGGTACCGGGAGTACTCCGACGAGAACATCCGGCGGATCCTCCACATCGAGATCCTGCGGTCCCTGGGGCTGTCGCTCCAGGAGGTCGGACGCGCCCTGGACGATCCCGCCTTCGCACCCCCGGAGCTCGTCGACGACCTCATCCGCCGGACCAGGGAGCGGATCGCCGCCGAGACGGAACTGCTCACCCGGCTCCGGCGGATCGGTGCCGCGGAGCCCGCAGGCTGGGAGGACGTCCTCCGGATCGTCGCGCTCCTCCAGGCGCTGGAGTCGAACAGTCCGGGGGCGCGGCAACGCGCGGCCCTGTCCGCGGCCTCCGCGGCCGAGGACGTTCCCGTGCCGGTGGACGCCCTGGCCGAGGCCGTGCTGGGCGAGTCGGACCCGGTCGTCGCCGGAGCCCTGCGCTGGGCCCTGGTGCGATCGGGCGAGGACGCGTCAGCTCTGCTCGCGGAGGGCCTCGGCTCACCCTCGGCCGAGGTGCGCGAGCGTGCCGTCCGGGCCATCGCCGAGATTCCGCACGGCGACTCGACCGCACGGTTGCGGGACGCCCTCGCCGACCCCGACCCGGTGGTCCGCGAGTGCGCGGCCCTGGCGCTCGGGGCACGTGGAGCGGCCGACGCGGTGCCGACGCTCCTCGACATGGTCGTCGTGGGGAGGAGCGACGCCGACGCGGCCGATGCGTTGAGCGCACTGGCAGCCGATCCCGTGGTGGCGGAGCGGATCGCCACCGGCTTCGTCGACCGGCTCGCCTCCGGCACCTCGGGAGCGTCCGCACGCCGACGGGTGGCGCAGGCGCTCGCGGACGTCCCGGGGGCCACGGCGTCCCGCGCCCTCGCGGACCTGGCGCAGGACGAGGACCGCGCCGTCGCGCTGACCGCGACGTACATCCGCGGGTTGCGTGACGCGCGCCGGCCGGCCTGAGCAGGCAGGTTGAGCAGGCCGGCAGAGGAGGCAGGTCCGATCAGGGGGCTCCGTTCCGGCCGGTCCGTGCCGGTCCGTGCGTCCCGGTCCGTGCGTCCTTGTCCGGGTGTTCCGGCCCCGGGGCCTGGGCCCTGGCCACTCGGTTCACCCGGTTTCAGGGGGCGCCGTCCGGGGTCCGCGCGTCGACCAGCATGCGGATGTCGTCGGCGGCCCGGAGGACGAACCGTTCGACCGGGACCACCCGATGGCCCGGCTCGGGCCGGAAGCGGAAGCGTTTGAGCAGGACGGCCAGCAGCAGCCGGGCCTCCAGCACGGCCAGGCCTGCCCCCTCGCAGCTGCGCGGGCCCAGGCCGAACGGGATCCAGGCCAGGCGCGGGCGCCCGGCCGACTCCTCCGGGGTGAACCGCTCGGGGCGGAACAGTTCCGGGTTCGGCCAGTACGCGGGGTTCAGGTGGACGGCCTGGATCGGGTAGAAGACCACCGCTCCGGCGGGGACCCGGTAACCGCCGACGGTCAGCGGGCCGGTGGTCCGCCGGGCGCCGTACGGGCCGGGCGGGCAGCGGCGCAGCGACTCCCGGAGGACCATCTCCAGGTACGGCAGCCGGGGCAGGTCGGCGTAGTCCGGTGCGGCGCGGTCGGCGAGGACGCGGTCGAGCTCCTCGGTCACGCGCTCGGCCGCTTCCGGGTGCCCGCCGAGCAGGTGCAGGGTCCAGGAGACGGCCACGCCGGTGGTGTGGTGGGCGGCGAGCATCGTCGCGAGGACGGTGTCGCGGATCCTCGCGGGGCTCTGACCGGCCTCGACGAGGGCGCCGATCAGGTCGCTGCGGTCGCTGCGGTCGTCGGGGCCGGCGGGGAGGCCCGGGCGGTGCGCCGCGATCACCCGGTCGACCGTCGCCCGCAGCCGGGCGAGCGCCGCTGCGGTGCGTTCGGCTCGCTGCGCCCGCGCCTCGGCGCCCGGTGCCTCGGCCTCTGGTACTTGGTAGAGGCGTCCCAGGTGGTCGGTGAGCACCGTCTCGAAGGCCTCGACCGTGCCGTCCGGGTCCTCGGCCTCGCCGCCCAGGGCGTAGGCGCAGATCATCCGGAGGGAGAGCCCGGTGAGCTCCCGTTGGAGCTCGACGGGCTCGTCGGCGGGCAGGGCGGCCCAGCGGTCGGCGAGTTCGGTCGCCAGGGCCGTGAAACGGGCGAAGTGCCGTTCGTGCGAGGGCCGTCCGGCGAGGACCGTGAGCAGCAGCCGGCGCCACGGGGCGTGCTCCTCGGCCGGGAGCACCTGGAGGTTCCCCGCCTCGAACAGCGGGTCCAGGAAGGAGAACAGTCGCTCGGGCCGCTCGTCGAGGTGGACCGTGGCCTCCAGCAGGACCGGGTCGGCGATCGACACGGCGGTCTCGGCGCCGGGCAGCTGGAACCGGACGACCGGCCCGAACTCGGCGTGCAGCCACAGTTGGTAGGCGTGCAGTCCGCCCGCCCGGGCGATGGCTCCTGCCCCGCCGTCCGGGTGGGGTTCGGGACCGGGGATGTTCATCGGACCTCCTGGTGACGACCGATCGGACTGGTGACGACCGATCGGATTCTGCCCGCCCGCGCCGGAAGCCGGAGGGCGGCGTACCGGCCCGGCGGGTCGCCGGCGTCCTCGTCGGCGTCATCGGCGACGGCCTGTTCGAAGGAGAAGGCCCCTGCCGGCTCATCCCAGGTACGGGGCGAGCGCGGCGGCGACGGCGGCGGCCAGGGTGAGCACCGCGGCGAAGGCGGTGGCGGCGCGCACCAGGGCGGCGGGGTGGGTCGCACCGTCCAGGCGGGCGAGCGTGCCCGCGGCGGCGGCCGCGAGGAGCGCGAACACGAGGACGAGTGCCACGGTGAGCAGGATGACGGCGGTACGGGTCACGGCGGACTCCTGAGAGCTGGCGGTGGGTCGGACGTGACCCAAGCTCGCGGAAACGGGGTCCGCTGTGGTCCGGAGCGGACGATGATGGACACCGTCGGACACCGTCGGACACCGAAGGTTCACGGAGGGTTGGGGGACGCGTGGGTGGGAGGCCGGATGGCCCGGGGAGCCCGAACGGGGCGCTCGAAGCACTGCGGGGGCGGCTGGCTGACGCCGTGGCACATGCGCGGATGACGAAGACCCAGCTCGCCTCCCGGGCCGACCTCAGCCGTACCACCGTCCACGAAGCCGTGCGGGACGGGGCGCCGCCGGCCTCGGCGGAGACGGTCGCCGCGCTGTCCCGGGCGCTCGGCCTGTCGGAGGAGGAGCAGCATGAGCTGCTGGAGCTGAGGCGCCGGGCGGTCGCGGAGTCCGTACCCGCCGGTCCGAGGGGTTCGGGCCCGGCGGTGGGTGCGGGGCCGGGGCCGGGTTCGGACGCGGGCCCCGGCAGGCCGATCGACGAGTGGGACCCGCACGCGCTGGAGGTCCATCCGGCGGGCACCGCCGCCGCCCCGGGTGCCCGGGACGGGCGGGTGCTGTCCGCCTACGTGCGCCGCGCCCACGACACGGTCCTGGCGAGGACGGTGGCCACGGCCGAGCGCGGCCGCAGCGGGATGGTGGTGCTCGTCGGGTCGTCCTCGACGGGCAAGACCCGCGCCTGCTGGGAGGCCGTGCAGCCGCTCGCCGCCGCCGGCTGGCGGCTGTGGCACCCCTACGATCCGACGCGCGCGGAGGCCGCGCTCGCCGACCTCCAGCGCGTCCGGCCACGCACGGTGGTCTGGTTGAACGAGGCGCAGCACTACCTCGGCGACGCGCAGGTCGGCGAGCGGATCGCGGCAGCGCTGCACACCCTCCTGACCGAGCCCTGCCGTGCACCGGTCCTGGTGCTGGGCACGCTGTGGCCCGAGTACGCGGACCGGTACACCGTCATCCCCGCGTCGGCGCAGGACCCGGACCCGCACAGCCGGGTCCGTGAGCTGCTCGCCGCCCGTACGCTCACCATTCCGGAGTGCTTCGACGACACGGCGCTGGCCGCCGCGGAGGTCCTCGCCGAAGGCGGCGACCGGCTCCTCGCCGACGCCCTCACTCGGACCCGTTCCCACGGGCGCCTCGCCCAGGACCTGGCCGGCGCACCGGAGTTGTTGCGCCGCTACGAGACCGGGACCCCGCCGGTGCGGGCGCTGATCGAGGCCGCGATGGACGCCCGCCGTCTCGGTGTCGGCCTGCACCTGCCCCACCGGTTCCTGGTCGACGCCGCCGCCGACTACCTCACCGACCAGGACTGGGACGACCTCACCGAGGACTGGGCCGAGGCCGCCTTCGCGGACCTGGCCCGGCGGGTCCACGGCAAGCAGGCGCCGCTGCGCCGCAGCGGATCCCGTCCCGCCCGGCGGTCCCCGGGACGACCGGACTCCGCTCCGGGCTCGGCTCCGGGCTCGGCTCCGGCCGAGGGGCCGGCGGCCGCAACCGCCGCCGGTCCGCTGTTCGTTCTGGCCGACTACCTGGAACAGTACGGTCGCACCGCCCGCCGCCGGATCTTCCCGCCCGCGTCGTTCTGGTACGCCGCCGACGCCCACCTCACCCGCCCCGAGGACCTCAACAACCTCGCGGGCGCCGCGCATCGCAGGTACCGCCGGCAGTGGGCCCGGCACCTCGACCGGCGCGCCCTCGACGCCGGCCATGTTCCGGACCTGTTCGATCTGGCGCTGCAGCGGGAGCGCGAGGGGGACTGGGGCGGTGCGGACAGCCTCTTCCGTCAGGCCGCCGAAGCCGGTGAGCGGCGTGCGGCGCGCGAGTTGATTCGGATGCTGGTGCGGGTGGGGGATTCGGAAGGCGCGGAGAAGGCCGCCCTTCGGGCTGCCGAGGGCGGTGAACCCGGCGCCCTGACGGAATTTGCCGAGCATCGCGAGCGGGCGGGGGACCGGGACGGCGCGGACGCGTCCTACCGGCGGGCTGTCGCGGCGGGCGACAGGCTCGCCGTCTACCGGCTGGTCCGGCTGCTGGAGGAGGCGGGGGACCGGACGGAGGCGGAGGCGGTCGCTCTTCGGGCGGCGGAGGACGGCGACCCCGGGGATGTGACGACGTTGGCCCGGAAGCGGGAGCTGGCGGGGGACCGGGAGAGCGCGGAGGTGCTCTACCGGCGTGCCGTCGACGCCGGCGACATCAAGGCGGTGCTCATGCTGGCCCGGATGTGGGAGAAGTCGGGGGCGCTGGAGGGCGCGGAGGAGCTCTACTGGCAGGCTGCGGAGGCCGGTTCCTCCCATGCCGTGGTCATGCTGGTCCGCCTGCGGGAGCGGGCGGGGGACCGGGACGGCGCCGAGGCGATCGTCCGACAGGCCGTCGATGTCCGGCACCCCGGCGCGTTGGCCGGACTGGCCGGGTACCGGGAGCGGTCGGGGGACCGGGAGGCGGCGAAGGTGCTCTACCGGCACGCCGTCGACGCGGGGCACCGCGATGCCCAGGGCGAGCTCGTCCGGTTGTGGGAGGAGACGGGGGAGCACGCGGAGGCGGAGGCGTTCGCCCTGCGGGCCGTCGAGGAAGGCCGGGTCCGGCCGGTGTACGCGCTGGTCCGGGCGCGGCAGTGGAGGAAGGACCGTGAGGGTGCGAAGGGCTTCCTGCTGAGGGCTGTCGAGGTCGGCCACTCCAAGAGCCTGATCGGGCTGGCCGAGTTGCTGGAGTCGATGGGGGAGCCGCGGCGGGCGGAGGTCCTCTACCGGCGGGCTGCCGACGCCGACCACGACCGGGCCCTGGTGGCGCTGGCCGAGCTGCGGGAGAAGGCCGGTGACCGTGAAGGGGTCCGGGCGCTCCACCGGGAGGCCGCCGACATCGGCGTGGAAGGGGTTCAGATCGGGCCGTACGGGCTCGATCTGGCCGGGGATCCGATCACCGGGGAGAGCTGAGGACGCCTGTGGCCCGTCGGTGCCCGGGCGTGAGGCCGGCCGGTGTCCGGCACGGTCCGTCAGCCGTGGCGGGCGGCGGCCAGTGCCTCGCGCAGCCGGCCGTCGGCGGCGGCGAGCAGCCGGGCGGCGCCGGGCGCGTCGACGTCCGCGAGCAGGACCAGGACCGCGTCCTTCGCCCGTCCGCCGGTCGCGGTCAGGGCGCGGAGGACCGCGTCCTCGTCGGCGCCGGTGGCCTCGGCGACGATCCGTCGGGCGCGTTCGCGGAGCTTGGTGTTGGTGGCCCGGACGTCGACCATCAGATTTCCGTACGTCCGGCCGAGCCGGACCATCACGGACGTCGACAGCATGTTGAGCACCAGCTTCTGGGCGGTGCCCGCCTTGAGCCGGGTCGAACCGGCCAGTACCTCGGGGCCCACCTCCACCTCGATGCCCAGGTCGGCGGCGGCGACCAGGGCCGAACCCCGGTTGCACGCCAGCCCGACCGTCAGCGCGCCGGCGGCCCGGGCGGCCCGGACGGCCGCCACCGCGTACGGGGTGCGGCCGGAGGCGGAGACACCGATCAGGGTGTCGGCGGGGGTGAGGGCGAGCGCGGCCACATCGGCCCCGGCGAGGTCGGGCCGGTCCTCGGCACCCTCGACGGCCTCCGTGACGGCCGTCCGGCCGCCCGCGATCAGGCCCACGACCAGCGACGGATCGGTGTCGAAGGTCGGCGGGCACTCGGCGGCGTCCAGAACCCCGAGCCGGCCGGCCGTTCCCGCCCCGGCGTAGACCAGCCGTCCGCCGCGCGCCATCCGGGCCGCCACCGCGTCCACCACGGCGGCGATCCGGTCCAGTTGCCCGGCGACGACGGCGGGGACGGTGCGGTCCTCGGCGTTCATCAGCCGGAGCAGCTCGGCGGTGGGCAGGGTGTCGATCCCGGCCCAGTCGGGGCGGATCGTCTCGGTGGGGGGCACCGCGGGGCGGTTCCGGTCGTCCTGGTCCATGCGGCGAGCGTCCCCGGCCGGGGGCACCGCGAATCCCGCGCAGGTGCGGGCAGCCGGTGTCAGGCCCGGGCGGGTCGGGCCTGACCGTCGGCTCGGTGGGGCCGGGCGGTGTCCGTCAGGCCATCCAGAAGAACACCGCGGTCATCCGGCGCTCCGCCAGCTCGGTCCCGTAGTAGCCGCTGGCGCTGTGGATCAGGTTGGCGTTGTAGAGCAGCAGTTGGTTGTAGCGGTTGGGGACGCGGACGTCCTCGACGAAGTGGTCGGCGGGCACCCGGCGGGTGCCGAGCGCCTCGACCAGGTTGTTGTGCGGGGCGTCGACCACGTTGCCGCCGAGGCGGCCACCGGGGAACTGCTGGCGGTAGAAGCCGGTGCCGGCGTCCTTGGGCGCGCCCGGGCTGAGGTAGAGCACGGCGGCGTAGCGGCAGAGGGCGCGGGAGTCGGTGTGCGGGCGGGACTCGGACTCGCCGGCGCCGACGACCTGGACGCAGTTGTGGTTGAGGGTGCCGCCGCCCGGTGTGCTCTGCACCCAGAGCCGGGAGGCGCCGGTGGCCTTGCGGACCTGGGACTCGACCCGGGCCAGCTCGTCCGGCTCCAGGCCGGGCATGGTGCGCAGGCCGGGCCAGGTCTCGGGGCGGTACGGATAGCCTTCGGTCCAATCGCCGCGGGCCAGGCAGCGCTCGCGGACGGCGTCCGGATCGGGCAGGACGTCGTTCAGGACCCAGTAGTCCCGGCCACGGGTTGGCTTGCGGTACGGCAGGACCGGCAGCGCGGTGGACCTGATGGGCTGTGAGGGCATGGGCCGACCATAGAGGCGGTGATCGTCAACCTTCTGCCGTGAGCAGGTCAACTTTCGTCAAAGGCGCTCCGGCCCGCGCGCCCGGCGGGGATTGCCAGGCGCACCCCCTACACCTCCCGCACGGCGAAGCCGCCCAGGGCGCTCTCCAGTCGGTCGAAGGCGCGGACGGCGGAGGGCCGGACCGCGGCGGCCGCCGCGGCGTGGCCTTCGTCGGCCAGGGTGCGGCGGAACACCTCGGCGAACACCGCCCGGTCGACGGCGGCGAGCAGCGCGGCGGCGACCCGGCTCTCGAAGCCGACGGGTCTCTCGTGCACGGCCTCGGCCAGCGCCTCGGCGAGGGCGGCCTCGCCCTGGTCCTGCAACTCGCGCAGCCGGGCGGTGAGGGCCGGGCTCTCGGCGACCGTACGCGCGAAGTCCGGGCCGGAGAAGCCCAGCCGGGGGTCGTGCCGGTCGAGGCCGGCCAGGCAGGCGCGGCGCAGCCCGGCGAGGGCGGACTCGCCCGGCGCGCGTTCGGCGACGGCCCGGGCGAGCCGGTCGACGAGCTCCTCGTGCAGGTCGAAGAAGAGGTCCTCCTTGCGGGGGAAGTGGTTGGTGACGGTCATCTTGGCGACGCCGGCGGCGGCCGCGACCTCGGCGATCGTCGTCCGCTCGAAGCCCTGGTCGATGAAGAGCCTCGTCGCGGCGTGCGAGATCGCCTCGCGGGTGCGGCGCTTGTTGAGCTCGCGCAGGTTCGGGGTGGTCCCGGTCTCGGTCATGGCGGGAGCCTAGCGCAGGTCGCTGGGTCGAGCACAGAAATTAGGCTTGACCTAATCAGTGGGTCCGTCCTAAGTTCTCCTTGGGCGGTCGGAGCGGCCGCCCGGGGGCCGCCGCGGGGCGGCTCCGGAGGCGTGTCAGGGGAGGACGCATGACCACATCCGTCACCGCGAGCGGCCGGCGAGGGGGAGTCGGGGCGGAGGGGCCGGAGCCGGTCCCGCCGGGCCTGTGGAAGATGGGCGCGGTGCTCGCGCTGGGCCCGGTGCTCGCGCTGCTGGACACCACGATCGTCAACGTCGGCATCGACTCCGTCGGCCGCGACCTGCACAGCTCGATCGGGGCGGTGCAGTGGGTGGCCACGGGGTACCTGCTGGCGATCTCGCTGACGATGCCGCTCTCGGGCTGGGCCGCCGGCCGCTTCGGGGCCCGGCGGGCGTGGCTCGCCTCGGTCGTCCTGTTCGTGCTCGGATCGGCACTGTGCGGCCTGGCCTGGTCGACGGGCAGTCTGATCGCCTTCCGGGTGCTGCAGGGGATCGGCGGCGGCATGATCCAACCGCTCGGCCAGGCGATCATCGTACAGGCGGCCGGGCCGTCCAGGGTCGGGCGGGTGATGGGCACCCTGATGCTGCCGATCAGCCTGGCGCCCGTCCTGGGGCCGATCCTCGGCGGGCTGGTGCTGGAGCACCTCGACTGGCGCTGGATGTTCCTGCTGAACGTGCCGGTCGGGCTGCTGACCTTACTGCTGGCCGCCCGCTGGCTTCCGGCTGACGAGGCGTCGGATGCTCCGAGGCCCCGGCTGGACGCGACCGGCCTGCTGCTGCTCTCGCCCGGTCTGACGGGGCTGGTCTACGGGTTCTCGACGATCGGGGACGGCGGCACGGCAGGCTGGGCGGCTCTCGTGGCGGGCGCCGCGCTGGTGATGGCCTACGGGGGGTACGCGCTGCGGGTGGGGCGCGTCGGCACCCGGACACCGCTGATCGACCTGCGGCTGTTCGCCCGGCGCGGCTTCAGCGTGGCGACCGCGAACAGCTTCCTCCAGGGCGCCGCGCTCTACAGCTCGATGTTCCTGGTGCCGCTCTACTACCAGCGGGTGAAGCACGTCGGAGCGGTGGAGGCCGGCCTGCTGCTGGCGCCACAAGCCCTCGGCACGGCGGTCACCGCGATGCTGGCCTCCCGGATAGCCGACCGCGTCGCGCCGCGTCCGCTGATCATGACCGGCATCGCCTGCTCCCTGGTCGGCACGCTGGCGTTCACCCGACTGGGCAGCGGCTCCGATCCGGCCGACTGGCTGATCGCCGGCTCGTTGGCACTGCGCGGGGCGGGCATGGGGATCATCGCGATCCCCGGTCTGGCGGCGGTGTACGGGAGCGTCGAGAAGGCCCAGGTGCCGGCGGCGGCCGGTGCGGTCAACGTGCTGAACCGGGTCGGCGGGGCGCTCGGCACGGCGGTGCTGACCCTGGCCCTCCAGCAGGCGCAGCACGGCCACCCGGACCGGCCGGGCGCGGCCTTCGGGGAGACCTTCTGGTGGGTGCTGGCCCTGTCCGCGCTCGCCATCGCGCCCGCCTGGCTCTACCCGAACACCCGCAAGGACCCGGTCTGAACCGCCCTCGGTCCTCTCAGTCCCTCTCAGTCCTCTCAGCCTTCAGTCCTCCGGCGACGACCGGCACCCGACCGACCACCGACCACCGACCCCTCGACCGCCGACCGGCGCTTCGACCGACGACCACGGAGGCAGCCATGTTCACCGAGCACCCCGACCCCGAAGGCCTGCGCCTGCTCAGCGTGCACGCGCACCCGGACGACGAGTCGAGCAAGGGGGCCGCGACCCTCGCCCGGTACGCCGCCGAGGGTGTGGATGTCCTGGTCGCCACCTGTACCGGCGGAGAGCGCGGCTCGGTGCTCAACCCGGTGATGGACCGCCCCGAGGTCCGGGCCGACCTCGCCCGGATCCGGCGTGCGGAGATGGCGGCCGCCCGCGAGATCCTCGGAGTGCGCCAGCAGTTCCTCGGCTTCGTCGACTCGGGCATGCCGGGGCCGGGCGTTCCGCTGCCGGAGGGCTGCTTCGCCGCCCAGCCGGTCGACGTGGCGGCGGCTCCGCTGGTGGCGCTGATCCGGGAGTTCCGCCCGCACGTGGTGATCACCTATGACGAGACCGGCGGGTACCCGCACCCGGACCATGTGATGACCCACCGGATCACCGTGGAGGCCTTCGAAGCCGCAGCCGACCCGGGGCGCCACCCCGGGGCGGGCGAGCCCTGGCAGGCGTCCAAGCTTTACTACCAGCTGGCGCTCTCCCGGGCCTGGTTCCAGGCCCTGCACGACGCCATGACGGAGCGTGGCGTCCCCTCCGGGATGGGCGGACTGCTCGCCGACTGGCCGGACGCCCCGCTCGGCCTGGCCACCACCACCCGGATCGCCTGCGCCGAGTACTTCGTCGTACGGGACGCGGCGATGCTGGCGCACGCCACCCAGGTCACCCCGGGGGCGGAGTTCATGGCCCACCCCCGGGACATCGAGCGCGAGGTCTGGCCGACCGAGGACTACCACCTGGCCCGGAGCCTGTCGGCCCCGGCCGGTGGTGCGGCCGACCGGGGCGGGGTCGACCGGGGCGGGGTCGAGAGCGACCTGTTCGCCGGGGTCCGGTCGGGGGTTCCGTACGGGCCGGCGGGAGGAGGCGGGGCGGGATGATCCTCGACTTGGGGGCCGCCGTGCCGGTGCGGGCGCCGTCGGTGGTGGCGGTGCCGGCTGCCGCGCGGTCAGCACTGGCCGTCGGCGAGCACGTAGTAGGCCGGGCCGGTCTGCTTCAGGGTGTGGGTGACGAAGGTGTTCCAGAGCCCCATGCTCTGGCCCGAGCCGAGCGCGTAGGCCAGTCCGCCGCTCCGGGTGGCGCGACCGGCCAGGACCTGGTGGTAGTTGTCCGTCGTGAAGCACTGGGGAGCCCCGCCGGGAGCGGTCACCGAGACGGTCGCCGACCGCTCGCCCACCGCGCCCGAGGCGTCGACGGCCGCCACGCTGTAGCCGTACGTCGTCCCGGGGGTGAGGCCGGTGTCGCTGAACGACGGTCCGGTCGCGCTGCCGGTCCGGGCGCCGTCGCGGTAGACCAGGTACGACGCGGCACCGCTGACGGCCTGCCAGCCGAGCGTGATCGCGCCCGCGCCGGCCGGGGTCGCGGTCAGTCCGGCCGGGGCGGGCAGACCGGGGGCGGTGGGGCCGGAGCCGCCGTCCAGGCCCCAGAACCGCGCGGTGTGGTAGCTGGAGCAGATCGTGTCGAGGAAGTAGGCGGCGGTCGCCCCGCACTGGTCGTCCCCCGAGCCGGGGGCGACGGCGAGACCGTGGCCCATCCCGCCGACGGTGAACAGGGCCACGGCGGGGCGCCCGGCCGCATCGGCGTAGAGCTCCTCGGTGGTGCCGCCCGGGAGGCTCCGGGTGCCGGTCGGCCGGGGGTCGATGCCCTGGACGTTGGTCCACTGATCGCGCAGTTCGGTCGCGTTCACCGGCTTGACGACGGTGTCGGCGCTGCCCTGCCAGATCGCCACCCGGGGCCACGGACCGGTGTAACCCGGGTACGCGGCCCGGACCTTGTCGCCCCACTGCGCCGGGGTGAGTCCCTGGTCGCTGTTCTGGCAGCCGGAGGCGGCGGCCTGGGCGGTGGCGCAGTGGGCGGGCAGTCCGGAGTCGATCGCCCCGCCGGCGAACACGTCGGGGTAGTCGGCCAGCAGGTCGGCGGCCATCCCGCCGCCGGCCGAGAGCCCGGTGACGAACACCCGGTGGGCGTCCGAGCCGTACAGGGTCCCGGCCTTGGCGACCATCTCCACGACCGACTCCGCCTCCCCGCGGCCCCGGGCATCCTTGCTCGCGTCGAACCAGCTGAAGCAGGACAGGCTGTTGTTGGTGCTGCCGGTCTGCGGGAACACCACCGCGAAGCCGTACCGGTCTGCGAACTTGGTCCAGCCGGAGTCGCGGTAGTAGTCGGTGGCGCTCTGCAGGCAGCCGTGCAGGGCGACCACCAGGGGTGCGCCGCCGGGCAGTCCGGCCGGGGTGTAGCTGTACATCGCGAGGTTGCCCGGGTTGGGGCCGAAGCCGGTGACCTGCTGGTAGGTGCCGTTCGCCGGGTCGGTGGCGGCGCGCGCGGTCGGGGCAGCGGTGACGGCGGAGGCGGAGGCGGCGGTGGTGGCGGCGGTGGTGACGGTGAGCGCGACGGCCGTCAACAGCGCGGCGGCGGCGGGACGCAGGGCCATGGGTACTCCTGGGTGGGGGAGGAGTGGGGGCGGATCCCGTGCAGCGTGGCGCGGCGCACGCCCCGAGGCCATGTGCCGGGGAGCCGGGGTCCACCGCCCGGGGGTGGCGTGGACCGCCATGGCCCGGACGCGCCGGGCCCCGCGGGGAGCGCGGATTCCCTGCCACGGGGGGGCACTTGAGTCGCGCCGCCGGACGAGGCAGGTTGATCCCATGACGACTGATGAGATCGGCTCCGCCGAGCAGTGCCGACACCCGGCCGGTCAGGCCCCGCGTACCCGGACCCACGGGTGGACGCCCGGCCCGCCGATCGCCGAGTACGCCCACCTGACCGGAGAGGAGATCCTGCTGGAGTGGATCGCCGGGCGGATCCCGGAGCCCTCCATCTGCAGCACCATGGACTTCCACCTCATTGAGGCGAAGCCGGGGAGGGCCGTCTTCGAGGGCCGGCCCGGCGACCACCTCCACAATCCGATGAACACCGTGCACGGCGGGTACCTGGCCACCCTGCTCGACTCGGCGCTCGGTTGCGCCGTGCTGAGCAGGCTGCCGGCCGGGCTCGGCTACACGACCACGCAGCTGAACGTCCACATGCTGCGCCCGCTGTTCGCCGACTCGGCCCCGGTGCGCTGCGAGGCCGAGGTGCTGCACCTGGGGCGGACGATGGCGACCGCGGAGGCCCGGGTGGTCGGCACGGAGAACGGCAAGCTCTATGCGCACGCCACCACCACCTGTGCGGTCCTGACGCCCCGTCCGGCGGCCTGAAGCCCTCCGGTCCGGCTGCTCCCGGGGCTGACGGCTCCCGGACCAGGCTCCCCGACCAGACACCCCGACCAGACACCCCGACCCGGCTCCTGGCTCCCGGCTCTGACGGGGCCTCGGGGGGCGGAGCCCTGCGCCGGCGCTCCGCCCCCGAGGACCGGGGTGCTCAGAGGGCCGCGAGAACTCCACAGAGGGCGAGCAGGCCGCAGATCCCGAAGTTGACGAGCTTGTGGGACAGGAAGATCGCGGCGAACTCGCGGATGGTCGCCGTCGGCCAGTAGTACCGGGCGGTGGGCGAGCCGAAGACGTGTCCGTTCACCCCGGTCTTGCGGGCGAGGAGTGCCGCGCGGAAGGCGTGGAAGTTGTTGGTGACCACGACGCAGCGGTAGTCGGGCTTGGCCTGCTCCATGATGGCCTTGCTGAAGAGCAGGTTCTCCTCCGTGGTGCGCGAGCGGTCCTCCCGTTCGATGTGCTCGGCGGGGAAGCCGCGTTCGACCAGGTAGTCGGCCATCGCGTGGGACTCCGGCAGCTTCTCGTCCGGTCCCTGGCCGCCCGAGGTGATCAGCACCGGCGGATTGCCGCGCGCGGCCTGCTTCTCGTACACCTCGCGGCCCCGGTTCAGCCGGCTGGCCAGCAGCGGCGGGACGCGCTCGCCGCCGATCAGTCCGGAGCCGAGCACGACCACGAAGTCCATGTCCCGGCGCGGCCGGTGGCGGCCGTAGAGGAAGGCGTAGCCGACGAAGCAGACGAACAGGAAGGAGATGTAGAGGACCACCAGGACGGCGGTGCCCGCCAGGATCGCCAGTTGCCGGGAGCCGGTGACGAGGGCGGCGAGCAGCAGGCCGATGACGGCGATGATCCCCAGTCCGGCGAGCAGGGACAGCAGGTTGGCGGGCCGTCGGCCTTCCTTGCGGATCATGGTCATGCCGTTGGAGAGCAGGAACCAGACCAGGGCCACCGTGCCGACGGCCGGCAGCAGGATGATCACCGCCGCCGCGAGCTCCACCACCAGGGTCGGTGCCTTGCGGAGTTCGGCGAGCAGGGCGAGGGACAGGAGGGAGACGGCGATGCCGAGCAGCACGGCGTTGCTGAACCGGCGGCGGTCGCGGAGGACCCCGATTCCGAACAACAGGAAGAACAGGGCTGCCGGGGCATAGGCGATCATGCGTCGTATCGTAGGGGGTTCGCGGGAATGGGCCGTCCGGACGAACGGCTCAGGCGAAGCGCGCGATCGCGGCCAGGACCGCCTCCGCCATCCGGGGGCTCCCGGTGTGCCCGGACTCGTCGATGACCGTCAGCCGGGCGTCCGGCCAGGCCTTGGCCAGCTTCCAGGCGGTGCCGAGCGGTGCGCCGAGGTCCAGCCGGCCGTGGATCAGTTCGGCCGGGATGCCGGCCAGCCGCCCGGCGTCGCGCAGCAGTTGGCCGTCCTCCAGGAAGGCCCGCTGCGAGAAGTAGTGCGCGGTGATCCGGGTGAAGGCCATCAGGGCGTCGGAGGGCCGGTCGGTGTACGCGTTCGGCTTGCCCAGGGCCTCGTGTGCGATGACCGCGTCCTCCCAGGTGGCCCAGGCGTTGGCGGCGGCCCGGCGGACCGTTTCGTCGGGGCTGTCGAGCAGCCGGCTGTAGGCGGCGAGGAGGTCGCCGTCCCGGTCGGCGGGCGGCAGGAAGTCGCGGAAGTCCTCCCACGGCCCGGGGATCAGGCGGCTGACGCCCCGGTAGAGCCAGTCGATCTCGTCGGCGTCGGTCGTGGTGACCCCGCAGATCACGATCCCGGAGACGCGTTCCGGGTGGGCCTGGGCGTACGCGAGGATCAGGGTGGAGCCCCATGAGCCGCCGTACAGCACCCAGGTGTCGATGCCGAGGTGTTCGCGCAGCCGTTCCATGTCGGCGACGAGGTGCTCGGTGGTGTTGTGCTCCAGTCCGGTCGACGGGTCGGCGGCGTGCGGCAGGCTCCGTCCGCAGCCGCGCTGGTCGAACTGGACGACGCGGTAGCGCTCGGGGTCGAAGTACCGCCGGGCGCCCGGGTTGTGGCCGGAGCCGGGCCCGCCGTGCACCACCGCGGCCGGGGTCCCGGCCGGGTTGCCGGAGGTGTTCCAGTGGATCCGCTGCCCGTCTCCGACGTCCAACAGGCCCTGTGCGTACGGGTCGTACGGGGGGTGCAGGTCGGGCATCGGCGGACTCCTCCGGTGGTCGGGCGGACGGGGTGCCCGGCGAGCCTACCCGCCGGGGCGGTCCCGGATCAGCGCTGTTCCGGCGGCAGGAGCGCCGCGAGGCCGTCGATGATGCGTTCGACGCAGAACTCGAACCGGACGTCGAGGTTCGGTTCGGTGAGTTCCCCGGCCAGGTCGACCAGGTTGGGGAAGGTCTCGGCGGGCAGGGCGAGGAAGCGGTCGCGGACCGAGGCGAGGATGTCGAGGCGGTCGGTGCCCCCGGTCTCGGCGGCGGAGAGCGGCGACTGCTCCTGGAGGACGAAGCCCTGGACGAAGGAGCTCAGCAGGTAGGTGGTCAGGGCGGCGTGCGTGTCGGAGAAGCCGGCTTCGCGCAGCCGGTCGAGCTGGTCGTCGAGCAGTCTGAACAGGTGCGGTCCGGGGGCGAGCCGGCCGGCGACGACCTTGGCGGCGTCGCGGTTGTCGTGCAGCAGCCGGCGGTAGCGCCAGCAGTACCCGCGGAGCTGCTCGCGCCAGCTGCCGACGCGGGGCGGCGGCTCGGCGGAGGCCATGATCGCGTCGTTGAGCAGGTCGAGCAGTTCTTCCTTGTTGCGGACGTGCCAGTAGAGCGAGGCCGCCTTCACGCCGACCTCGGCGGCGACCTTGCGCATCGACAGTCCGGCCAGGCCGTCCCGCTCCAGCACCCGGAGTGCGGCCTGGGCGAGGGCTTCCCTGGTCAGGGCGGGTGTCGCGGCGCTGTCCGCCGGTATGGGGGTGTCGTTCTCCGGCATGGCTGTGCGGATGTCTCCAGGTGGTGTCGGGTAGTTCCCACTTGCAATCTAACACCGTTAGGGGCACTCTGTGGCTGCCGAATCCATCCCTAACACTGTTAGGTGCCCATGCCCGGGAGGGGAACCATGGACGGGTCGAGTACCCGCCGACAGCGGCTCGCGCTGCTCACGCTCTGCGTCACCATGTTCATGTCCATGCTGGACAACGTCATCGTCAACAACGCCCTGCCCCGCATCGGACAGGACCTGGATGCCGGGATCAGCGGTCTGCAGTGGGTCGCCGAGGGCTACAGCCTGGTCTACGCCGCCCTCGTGCTGACCGGTGGCGCGCTCGGCGACCGTCACGGCCGCACCCGGGTGTTCCGCCTCGGCCTCGCCCTGTTCACGCTGGGCTCGGTCGTCGCCGCGCTCGCCGGGACGATCGGGGTGCTGGTCGGCGCCCGGATGCTCCAGGGCGTCGGCGCCGCGCTGCTCACCCCGGGCAGCCTCGCCCTGCTCCGGCACGTCTTCACCGACGAGGGCGAACGGGCCAAGGCGATCGCCACCTGGTCCGGCGTCTCCGCGCTCGGCCTCTCGGTGGGACCGGTGGTCGGCGGTCCGATGGTCGAACACCTCGGCTGGGCCAGCGTGTTCTGGATCAACGTGCCGATCGGTGTCGCCGGGCTGCTGCTCGCCGCACGCGTCCTCCCGGACATCCCGCCGCGTCCGCGCCGGATCGACCTGGCCGGCCTCGCGCTGTCCGCCGCCGGACTGGCCCTGCTGGTCTACGCGCTGATCGAGGGCCCGTCCCGGGGCTGGACCGACCCGCGCGTGCTCGGCTGCGGAGCCGGGGGCGTCGTCCTGCTGCTCGTCTTCCTGCTGGTCGAACTGCGCCTCGCCGAGCCGATGCTGGAGCTTCGGCTGTTCCGTGACGGGGTGCTGGGCGGCGCGCTGCTCAGCGGCTTCATGGTCAGCTTCGGGATGTTCGGCGCGCTGTTCTTCCTGCCGCTGATGATGCAGGGCACCCTCGGGTGGTCCCCGGCCGCCGCCGGTTACGCGGGGCTGCCGATGACCGCGATGCTGGTGGTCGGCGCGCCGCTCTCCCAGCGGCTGACGGCCCGCTCCGGCCCCCGGCTGCCGCTGGTGCTCGGCCTCCTGCTGTGCGCGGCGGGCCTCGGGGGACTGGCGCTGTACGGCGACCACGCCCGCTACCCGGAGTACCTGTGGACGCTGTTCGCGATGGGCCTGGGGATGGGGCTGACCTTCACCCCGGTGTCGATCTCGGTGATGACCCGGGTCTCCCCGGCGCAGACCGGGATGGCCTCGGCGGCCATCAACACGCTGCGCGAACTCGGCGGTGTCCTCGGGATCGCCGTGCTGGGCGCCGTCCTGACCAACCGCCTGACCGACTCCCTGACCGCCGCGCTGAAGCGGCTCGGTGTCCCGCCGGACGCCGTCGGCCCGATCGCGGACGCCCCCGTCGGTGCGGTGCACGGCGGCTCGGCGGCGGCCCTGCCCGGGCCGGTCCAGGACGCGGTGGACGGGGCGTTCATCGACGGCATCCACCTCGCCGTGCTCTGCGGAGCGGCCGGGCTCGCCGTCACCGCCGTCCTGGTGGCCGTCCTGTTCGGCCGGGCCCGCCCGGTCGCTGCGGCCGGCCCGGCCGACGCGGGGCAGCCGCACCCGCAGCCGGCGGAACCGGCGGACTCGGCGGAACCGGTGCGGTCGGCGGAGCCGGCCGAGGCCCGAGGAGCCTGACCGGCCGTCGCCGTCGCCGTCGCCGTCGCCGTCGCCGTCACCATCGGCAGCGGCCAGCGGCCAGCGGCCAGCGGCCAGCGGCCTGCGCCGGTGCCGTCGCGGTGGTGGCCGGTCAGCCGGTCAGCCGGTTCCTTCGACCGCCGCCTGGGCCGCCCGGGCCAGATCGCGCCGGGCGCCCGCCCGGGTGGGCCGGGGGCCGGGCGGCGGGATCGGCGGCAGGAACGTCACGTCGGCGACCAGACCGCGGGCCGCGACCACCCGGGCGAGCGAGGTGAGCAGCCCGTCGTCGCCGATGAAGGCGGGGACGCTGGTCGGCCGCCCGTCCGCCAGCCGGTAGCGGATCGTCACCGGCTGGACGAAGGCTCCCGCCTCCACCGCGGCCTGGAACAGCGCGGGCCGGAACCGTCCGCTCTCTCGTCCGCACCAGGTCGAGCCCTCCGGGAAGACGATCACCGGGTTCCCGGCGCGCAGCACCTCGGCCACCGTCGCCACGGTGTCCGGCAGGGTCCGCAGCCGGTCGCGGTCGAGGAAGACGGTGCCGCCCCAGGCGACCAGTCTGCCGAGCACCGGCCACTGCCGGACCTCGGTCTTGGCCAGCGACCGGCCCGGCCGCCCGGCCGCGAGCAGCGGGATGTCCAGCCAGGACACGTGGTTGGCCACCACGAGCACCCCGCCGCCGCCCGGGTTGCCGGGCACCGCCCCGGGCCCGGCGAGGTGCACCGTCACCCCGAGGGTGCGCAGCAGCACCCGCGCCCAGAGCCGGACCAGCCGGTCCCGACCGCCGTACGGGAGCAGCCGGCCCGGCAGGCTGAGCACGACGCCCGCCACGACGACCACCAGACAGGCCGTCAGCCGCAGCGCCCGGCGGGGGTGGGAGACCTCGGGCGAGGGGTCGGCCAGGCAGGTCTCGGGCCGGCAGGTCGCCGTGGGCAGCCAGACGCTCATGACGCGGAGCCGAGGCCGGGCAGCCCGGAGAGGAAGTGCCGCAGGTAGCGCGGGTCGGTGCGCTCCAGGGAGAGCAGCACGTACAGGTCGGCGCAGTCGAAGTCCGGGTCGTACGCGGGCTCGCCGCAGACCCAGGCGCCGAGCCGCAGGTAGCCGCGGAGGAGGGCCGGCAGCGCGCCCCGCTCGGCGCGGGGCACGCCGGTGGCGTCCCAGCGGCGGCGCGGCGCGACCCGGTACTCGGCGGGGGCCAGGTACTTGGCGCTGACGGTGTCCCAGACCCGGGCCGCGGTGGCGCCGCCGTCCTCCAGGCCGATCGAGCAGCAGCCGCCGACCCAGGTGTTCCCGGTGTCGGCGAGGTAGCGGGCGATGCCGCCCCACATCAGGTTGATGACGGCGCCGTTGCCCCGGTGGTCGGGGCGGATGCAGGAGCGTCCGAGCTCGACCAGGCCGGGGCGGACGGGCGCCAGGGCGGACAGGTCGAACTCGCCGTCGGAGTACAGCCGGCCGGCCCGTCGGGCGGCCTCGGGGCGCAGCAGCCGGTAGGTGCCGACGACGGCGCCGTGCTCGCCCTCGCGGACCAGCAGGTGGTCGCAGTACTCGTCGAAGGGGTCGACGTCCAGGCCCGCGACCGGGCTGTGCAGGACGGCGCCGAGTTCGGTGGCGAACACCTGGTGGCGCAGCCGCTGGGCGGCGCGCACGTCGTCCTCGTCGCGGGCCAGGGAGACGGTGTAGGCGGCGGCCGGGGCTTCGGTGGGGGCCGCGGCCGGGGCGGGGCGGTGGCGCGGGGCGGGGACCGCCGGGGTGTCGTGGGTGGGGGCGACTGCGGACGGAGCGTACGTGGGGACGGTGGTCATGGCGGACCCTCCAGGGCAGCACGATCGGCGGTGCCGTGGATCGCCAGGGCACCGTCCCGGTCCGCAGGTGGTTTGGGCATGGACGCGAACCGGTCTCGGTATGTCTCTCCGAGTCGGTTGGCATCCACGTTGCGGCACGGCGGAGCGCAGATGTGCACCTGTTGAATGGGACCACCCGTGGCCTGCCGGTCATCTGCTCGGCACCGGGCGCTCGTTCGCACGGGGTGGACAACGGGGGCGTACGGCTGAACCGCACGCCCCCGCAGCAACCGTCACCCGGCCCGCCCCCGCGGCAACCCTCACCCGGCCCGGCCCGGACGGACCGGCTCACATGGCGCGCCAGCCCTCCGGGTCGACGCCGCCGGGGACGGCGTCGGCCGGGCCGTACGGCTCGCGGGTGAAGACGAAGGAGCCGACGTCCAGGTGGCCGACCGTGCCGTCGGCGGCGCGGACCACCCGCAGCGTTTCGCCCGCGTAGTAGTTGTCCAGGCCGGTCCAGGTGCCGTCCGGCTCGGGGCGGAAGCGCGAGCCCCGGCCGCCGCCCGCGAGCGGGGCGAGCTCCAGGACGCGGTCGGCCCGCAGCCGCAGGGTGTTCGGCGCGGCGCCCCAGTACCAGGGGCCGGTGAGCTCCAGCAGTTCCCGGTCGACCTCGGGCAGCGGGCGCCAGGGCTCGGGCAGCCGGGGCTCGTGCCCGGCGGTGATGGTGATCAGCTCGGCGGCGAGCTGCGCGGTGCTGTAGCCGCTGGTGGCGTTGGAGAGGGCGAACGCGGCCAGGCCGTCGTCCGCGCTGACCCACAGGCATGCCGTGAAGCCGGGCATCGAACCGGTGTGCCCGTACAGCAACCGGCCCTCGTGGCGGCGCAGTTGCAGGCCGAGGCCGTACCCGGTGGTCCAGTCGGCGTCGTCCGGGGCGACGGCTGGGCGACGCATCTCGGCGAGGGTGGCGGCGGACAGCACCGTGTCGTCGCCGGCCGCGAGGAAGGCCGCCCAGCGGGCCAGGTCGGCGCCGGTGGACCAGAGTTGGCCGGCCGCTGCCATCAGGCCGGTGTCGGCGAGCGGCTCCGGCAGCATCACGTCGGCCCACGGGTGGACGGCGAAGCCCCCGGCGTGCGGGTGCTCGGGCAGCAGCGTGGTGCGGTCCATGCCGAGCGGCGCCAGCACCTCGCGGCGCAGCACCTCGCCCCAGGGCTCGCCGCGCAGCTTCTCGACCAGCGCGCCGAGCAGCGCGTACCCGGGGTTGGAGTAGTGGAAGAGCCGTCCGGCCGGGTGCTTGAGCGGGCGCTCGGTCTCCAGGATGTCGTCGAGGCCGGGCCGCAGTGTGCCCTCGGTGCGCTCCCACCACGGGCCGGGGGTCTCGGCGGTGAGCCCCGAACCGTGCGAGAGCAGCTGGGCGACCGTCGCGCCGTCGGCCGCGGTGCCGGGCAGGTGGCGGGCGAGCGGGTCGGCGAGGTCGAGCAGGCCCTCGTCGCGCAGCCGTAGCACCAGCACGGCGACGAAGGTCTTGCTGATCGAGCCGATCCGGTACTGGACGTCAGGGGTCGGCGCGTGCCCGTCGATCATGCTGCGGGCGCCGCTCCACACCGGCCGCCCGTTCCGCACCACGCCGCCGATCATCGAGGGCGAACGGCCCTCGGACTGGGCGACCGCGAGCCGGTGCAGCAGGGCTCGGCGGGTGGCCGGCAGCAGTTCGTCGGGAAGGTCGGTCATGTGGGCTTCTGAACTCATCGACATACGGACGGACAGTAGTCCACTTCCGCTCCGCCGCCGGGGCGGAGCCGGCCCGGGCGCCCGTCACCGAGGGGCACCCGGGCCGACGGGGGCTCAGCCCGGCAGCGGCGGCAGCTCCGGGCGTTCCAGCCAGGCCTCGAAGAGCGGCCCGAGCGGGGCGGTGGTGTAGCGGGAGGCGTGCGCCCGCAGGTCGGCGGTGTCGACCACGCCGTGCCGGTTGATGCTCGTCCAGTCCCGCAGCATCGCGAAGAACGCGTCGTCGCCGAGCGCCCGCCGCAGCGCGTGCACGACGAGTCCGCCGCGCTGGTACAGCCGGTCGTCGAACATCAGCTTCCGGCCGGGGTCGCCGAGGTGCAGGTCCTGCGGCAGACCGGCCAGCAGGTGGTGGGCGGCGGCGGCGTGCACCGCCGCGGCGGGGCCGCCGGCGTGCTCGGACCAGAGCCACTCCGCGTACTTGGCGAAGCCCTCGTTGAGCCAGATGTGCCGCCAGTTCGCGATCGTCACGCTGTTGCCGAACCACTGGTGGGCCAGCTCGTGCGCGATCAGCCGCTCGCGCTCCCAGCCGCCGCCGAGGTGGTTGGTGCCGAAGGTGGCGACGCCCTGCGCCTCCACCGGGACGTCCAGTTCCTCGTCCGCGAGGACCACCGCGTACTCGCCGAACGGGTACGGCCCGAAGACCTCGCCGAAGTACGCCGTCATCTCGGGCTGCCGGGCGAAGTCCCGGGCGAACCCGGTGACCAGCCGCTCCGGCACGTACCCGGTCTGCGGCACGGCGGGGCGCGCGGCCAGCGGCACCGGCCGGTAGTACCCGATCGACACCGTCACCAGGTACGTCGGGGTCGGCGCGCTCTGCTCGTACACCCAGGTGGTGCTGGACGCCCGGGTGGTGCGGGTCAGCAGCCGGCCGCTCGCCACCACCGTGAACGGGGACGGCGTGGTGACCGCGATCTGGTAGGTCGCCTTGTCGGCGGGCCGGTCGTTGCAGGGGAACCAGGACGGTGCGCCGATCGGCTGGCTGGCCACCAGCGCGCCCTCGGTCAGCTCCTCCCAGCCCAGGCCGCCCCACGGGCTGCGCACCGGGCGCGGGTTGCCGGTGTAGTGCACCTCGACGGTGAACGCGGCGCCCGCCGCGAGCGGCTTCGCCGGGCGGATGCGGAGCTTGCCGGCGCGGTGGGTGTAGCGGGCGGCGCGGCCGTCGACCAGCACCCGCCCGATCCGGAACTCGGCGAGGTCGAGCGCGAACTCCGCCAGCGCCGCGTCGGCCACCGCGCTCAGCCGGGCGGAGCCGGCCAGCCGGTTCGGACCAGGCCGGTAGTCCAGCGTCAGCTCGTAGCGGTGCACCCGGTAGCGGTGGTCACCGCTGGTCGGGAAGTACGGGTCCGGGGCGCCGGCGGCGGCCGGGACGTGCTTGGGCTTCACGGGGACGTGCGCTTCCTGCGGGCCGGGACGGGTGGACGTGCGCTGCTCATGAGCGGCGCTCATGTGCCCGTGAGCGCTGCTCACGGTGCTCATGGGGTCATGAGCGGAGGTCATGACGTCGTCTGCCACGCCTCGATGGGGTTGCCCAGCCACCGCGTGTCGGCGGGGACGGACTCGGCGCGCATCACCAGCGAGGCCGGGCCCAGCGTGCTGCGCGCGCCCACCGTGCTGCCGGGCAGCACGATCCCGCCCGGGCCCAGGGTGGCGCCCTCGCGGAGGACCACAGTATCCATCCGCATGATCCGGTCGTGGAAGAGGTGCGTCTGCACCACGCAGCCCCGGTTGATGGTGACCCCGTCGCCGAGGGTGACCAGGTCCGCCTCCGGCAGCCAGTAGCTCTCGCACCAGACGCCGTGCCCGACCTTGGCGCCGAGCGCCCGCAGCCACAGGTTCAGCACCGGCGTGCCCGGCACCGCGCCGACCAGCCAGGGCACCGCCAGCATCTCCACGAAGGTGTCCGCCAGCTCGTTGCGCCACACGAAGCCGCTCCACAGCGGGTGCTCCACCGCCCGGAACCGCCCGACCAGCAGCCACTTCGCCGCCACCGCGACCAGGCAGGCGACCGTGCCGGAGGCCAGCAGCACCAGGCCCGACAGCAGGGCGGCGATCAGCGGCGAACCGGCGGCCAGCCAGGACAGCGCCGCCACCGTCAGCAGGCCCAGTGCCCCGGAGGCCAGCACCGGAAGCACCCGGGCGACCTCGACCAGCCCGCGCGCCCAGAGCAGCCGGGCCGGCGGCTCGTAGGTGAGGCTCTGGTCGGCCCGGTCCGCCGCGCGCGGCAGCCGCACCGGCGGCATGCCCAGGTACGAGCTGCCCTTCTTGGCCTTCGCCGGCGTCGCCGACAGCACGCCCACCAGGCCGCGCTTGGGCACCGACCGGCCCGGTGCGGTCATCCCCGAGTTCCCGAGGAAGGCCCGCTCGCCGACCTTCGCCTCGCCGAGCCGCACCCAGCCGCCGCCCAGCTCGTACGGGGCGATCAGGGTGTCGTCGGCCAGGAACGCGCCGTCGCCGACCGTCGTCAGGCTGGGCAGCGCCAGCACCGTCGACACCTCGGCGCCGCGGCCGATCCGCATCCCGAGCGCCCGCAGCCACAGCGGGGTGACCAGTCCCGCGTACAGCGGGAACAGCACCTCCCGCGCCCGGTCCATCAGCTGGGTGACCGTCCACGCCTGCCAGCCGACCCGCCCGTGCAGCGGGTGCACCCCGGGCACCAGGCCGATGCTCAGCAGCCGCACGAGCGCCAGCAGCTGCGCCGCGTACACCGCGCCGTACGCGAGGGTCGCGGGCAGCAGGCCGAGCAGCGCGCCGCCGAGCGCCGGGCCGAGCGCGTCGCCCTGGTGGACGAAGCGGGAGAGCACGGCGAGCGCGGCGAGGGCGGGCAGCGCCGGGAGCAGGCCGAGCACCGCACCGCTGGCGCCGTACAGCGAGGCCCAGCGGGCCCGGCGGGTGGGGCGCTCCTTGGGCCAGGCGCGCTCGGTGCGGCCCAGCTTGACGGCGGGCGCGCCGCCCCAGCGCTGGCCGGTCGGCACCTGGCCGGTGACGCTGGAGCCGGGCACCACCTGGGCGCGCTTGCCGACCCGGGCGCCGGGCAGCAGCGTCGACCGGGTGCCGACCACGGCGGCGGAGCCGACCTTGACCTGGCCGATCAGCAGCCGGTCGCCGTCCAGCCAGTAGCCGCACAGGTCCACCTCGGCCTCGACCGCGCAGCCGCGGCCCAGCTTCAGCATCCCGGTGACGGGCGGCAGCGAGTGCAGGTCCACGTCGGCCGCGACCTTGCAGCCCAGCGCACGGGCGTAGCGCACCAGCCAGGCGCCGGACAGCGTCGTCGCGCCGGTGAGCTCGGCGAGCCGTTCGGCGGTCCAGAGCCGCAGGTGGACGGCCCCGCCGCGCGGGTGGCTGCCGGGGCGCAGGCCGCGCAGCAGCAGCCGGGCGCCGCCCGCCGAGACCGCCAAGCGGCCGGCCGGGGTGTACAGCACGAGCGCGCCCGCGCCCACCCACCACCAGGAGGCGGTCGGCGCCCACGGGTAGTCCCCGAGGTGGGTGAGCAGGTTGCCGGCCGCCAGCAGGGCGACCGTCCAGCGCAGCCCGACGACGGTGAACAGCGGCACCAGCAGGAGCAGCTGCAGCAGTTTGGCCCTGGTCGGCACCAGCGTGACGGTCCGGGCCTCGGCGCTGCCGACGGCGGTGCGCTCCAGGTGCCGGGCGAGCTTGCGCAGCGTCGGGTGCTGGTAGATGTCCAGCACGGCCGCGCTCGGGTAGCGGGTGCGCAGCAGGGTGGTCAGCCGGGCGGCGGCCAGGCTGCCGCCGCCGATCGCGAAGAAGTCGTCGCGCGGGCCGCCGACCCGGATGCCGAGGATCTCCGACCACTGCTCGGCGAGCCAGGCCTCGGTGCCGTACAGCTCCTCGCCGGGGCCCGCGGTCTCCAGGTCGGGCAGCGGCCAGGGCAGGGCGTTGCGGTCGACCTTGCCGGAGGTGCGGGTGGGCAGGGCGTCGACGGTCGCGAGCAGCGGGACGAGGGCGGCGGGCAGCTCGGCGCGCAGCCGTTGCACGGCCTGCTCGCGGTCGAAGCCGTCCTGGAGCACCAGGTAGCCGACCAGCAGCTGGTTGCCGCCGCGTGCGGTGCGGACGGCGGCGGCCGCGCCGGCCACGCCGGGCAGCGCCTGGAGCGCCGCGTCGACCTCGCCGAGTTCGATCCGGCGGCCGCCCAGCTTGATCTGCTCGTCGGTGCGGCCGAGGAACAGCAGGCCGGCCGGGTCGGCCTGGACCAGGTCGCCGCTGCGGTAGGCGCGCTCCCAGCCGAGCGAGGTGAGCGGCGCGTACTTCTCGGCGTCCTTCTCCGGGTCGAGGTAGCGGGCCAGGCCGACGCCGCCGATCACCAGCTGGCCGGTGCCGCCGGCGGCGACCGGCTCGCCGGCCTCGTCCACCACGGCGAGGTCCCAGCCGTCCAGCGGCAGACCGATCCGCACCGGCCCGTCACCGGTCAGCAGCGCGGCGCAGGCGACCACGGTGGCCTCGGTGGGGCCGTAGGTGTTCCACACCTCGCGGCCCTCGGTGACCAGGCGCTGCACCAGCTCGGGCGGGCAGGCCTCGCCGCCGAAGATCAGCAGCCGCACCTCGTTCAGCGCCTCGGCCGGCCACAGGGCGGCCAGGGTCGGGACGGTGGAGACCACGGTGATCTCCTGCTCGGCGAGCCAGGGCCCGAGGTCGGCGCCGCTGCGCACCTGGGAGCGGGGGACCGGCACCAGGCAGGCGCCGTAGCGCCAGGCCAGCCACATCTCCTCGCAGGAGGCGTCGAAGGCCACCGACAGGCCGGCCATCACCCGGTCGCCGGGGCCGATCGGCTCGTCCTGGAGGAAGAGCGCGGCCTCGGCGTCGACGAAGGCGGCGGCGTTGCGGTGGGTGACGGCGACGCCCTTGGGCTTCCCGGTGGAGCCGGAGGTGAAGATGATCCAGGCGTCGTCGGCGGGGGCCGGGCGGCGGTCCGGGGCGGGCGGGCGTCCGTCGGTAGCGGTGAGGGCGCGCTCGGCGCCGAGCACCGCGGCGACCCCGGCCTCGCCGAAGACCAGCTCGGCGCGTTCGTCCGGGTCCTCCGCGTCCACCGGGACGTACGCGGCGCCGGCGGCGAGCACGGCGAGGATCGAGACGTACAGGTCGTTGGTGCCGGAGGGCACCCGCACGCCCACCCGGTCGCCCGGGCCGATCCCGGCGGCGGCCAGGCGGCGGCGCAGCTGCTCGACCTCGACGGCCAGCGCGCGGTAGCTCAGCACCGCGTGGCCGTCGTCCAGGGCCGGTTCGTCGGGGTGGGCGCGCACGGTGGCGTCCAGGACGTCCACCAGGGTCCGCGGCGCGGCGGCCGGACGGCCCGGGAACAGGGCGCGCGGCGGCGCGTCGGTCGGGCTCGGGTGGTGCGGGTGGTTCGGCTGGCTCGGTTCAGCTGTCATGGCAGCCCGTGCGCTCCTCGTCCTCGCCCCGTTCCGACCGATGCCCGGCCCTTGGGGGCGGTGGGAGCACTCGCCGGACCGGGTGACCCCACTCCGGGGCCGGAGCGGACAACCTGACCGATGGTAGCTCCGGTTTCCCGGCGGCGTACGGGGTGGCGCCCGGCCCTGACCGGCTCAACTCGGCCGAGAACGGCCGGATCTGACGGAACGTCAGTCGACAACTGGGGCTTTGCGGGGTGGATGTGACGGGAGGTCAGTCGAATTGACTGATCGTCAGGTCGACTGGCCGATCGTGATCCATGCCACAGCGAATACTGCTCCCTTCGGGTGGCGGGCCCGGTGTTTCCGACCGTTCACAGGGCGCTTTCGGCCCTGCGGGCCCGGCCGGCGCGGGCCCGCCACCCGGACGGGGCGGTCAGCGGAAGAGGTGCAGGTGCTCCTGGAGGAAGGCCTCCAGCGTGCGCGGGCTGCGGCCGGTGGCCCGGGTGAACGCGTCGTCGGGCGCCTCCCGGCGGACCACCGCGAGCTGCTGGATCTCCACCACGTGGGCGGCGAGCCAGCCCGGCATCCCGGCCCGTTCCACCAGGTGGGCGTGCAGCCCGTCCGGGGTGAGGTCGATGTGGCGCACCGGGCGGCCGAGCAGCTCGCCCAGCAGGGCGGTCAGCTCGGCGTGGCTGTAGGCCCGCCCGCCGGTGAGCGGGTACTCGGCGCCCGCGAGCTCCGGGCGGGTGAGGACGTCCGCGGCGAGGTCGCCGATGTCCCGGACGTCCACGTAGTTGCACCGCGCCTGCCCCATCGCGCCGTGCACCACCCCGGCGGCGGCGATGCCGGGCGCCAGCAGCAGCAGCTTCTGCATGAAGGCGTACGGGCGCAGGACGGTGGTGGTCACGCCCGAGGAGCGCAGCCGCTCCTCGATGAGGTGGTGGCCGCGGGAGACCGCGACGGGGGAGTCGGGCTCGGCGGCGGGCGCCGAGACCTTGACGATGTGCTCGACTCCGCAGTCCAGGGCCGCCTCGACCGCGTTCAGCTCGTAGCGGACCTGGTCCGGGCTGTTGGCCATGGTGAGCAGGACCTGGTGCGCGCCCCGGAAGGCCGTGCGGAGCGAGTCCGGGTCCCCGGCGTCGGCCGGGAACGGCTCGGCGAGTGCGAGGGTCCGCTCGTCCAGTCCGGCGGCGAGGCGGGCGGGGTCGCGGCTGAGCGCACGGCTCGGGGCGCCGAGGGCGGCGAGGCCGCGCAGGGTCGCGCCGCCGGTGGCGCCGGCGGCGCCCATGATGACGATCATGCTGATTGCCTTTCGTGACGGACGGTGTTCTCGGAGTCGGGCGCGGTGCTGTGCGGGCGGTGCGCGTGCTGCGGTGCGCGGACCCGGCGGCTGCCGCGCCAGTGCCAGGTGGTGATGGTGGCGGCGATGGCGGAGGAGACCGGCAGGTCCACCGGCAGCCGCTTCGGCCAGGGGCTGTCGGCGAGCGCCGGGAGCTGCGGCAGCCAGTGCGCGGCGGCCAGGCCGACGGCGAGGCCGATCCCGGCGGCGACCAGGCCGAGGAAGGCGGCGGCCAGGGCGCGGGGGATCCGGGCCGGCCGGGTGCGGACCGGGCGGCGGCGCAGTACGGAGCCGAGCACGGCGGCCACCAGGGCGGAGGTGCCGCCGATCGTGGTCAGGGCGGCGACGACCAGCTCCTGCTGCCGGGTGACGGCTCCGCCGAGGCCTGCCATCACGGCGGGCATCACGTAGGCGAGCAGGACCTCGCGCCACAGGACGAAGGGCGGGGGAGCGCCGGGGGCCTTCTTGCTCATGGGGTTGTCCTCACGTTCGGGTTCGTCGGTCCGGATCCGGTCGGCACCCGAAGCTGTGTACTTAGGTGCCTAACTATTGGGCGAAAGAAAGGCGGGCCGTCCGGCGGCCCGCCCCGGGGGTGCGGAGGTCAGTCCGCCGTCAGCGCGTCGATGCCCGCGACCACCCGGGCCAGCAGATCGAGGAAGGTGGCGCGCTCCTCGACCGAGAGGCCGCCGACCATCGCCTGCATCCGGGCGAAGTGCTCGGGCGCCAGCTCGCGCAGCCTGTCGGCGCCGCGCGCGGTGAGGATCACCACGTTGCCGCGCCCGTCCTCGGTGGACGGGCGGCGGGCGACCAGGCCCTCCCGTTCCAGGCCGTCGACCAGGCCGGTCACCGTCGCCCGGGAGACGCCGAGGCTCGCCGCGAGCTGGGAGGGCGACTTCTCGCCGCCGTGGTCCTCCAGGTCGGCCAGCAGTCGGTAGCGGCCGGTGGAGAGGCCGAAGCGGCCGAAGTGCGCCTCGCCGGCCTGGCCGAGCCGGGCGCCCGCCGCCATCAGCCGGGCCGCGACCAGGACCGCCTGCGGGTCGGCCGGGAGGCCGTAGCGGGCGATCTGGCGGCGGGCCTGGTCGAGGCTGGGGGAGCCGGGGTCGGGCTCGGAGTGCTGCGTCACAAGAAGTAATATGGCGCCTAATCAGACTCCTCGTCAAGTGCTGTCGGCGGCCCCGGGCCGGAGCACGGCCACCGGAGCCTGTCGCGCGGCCCCGTGAGGCGGCGGCCGGACGGGTGGCCGGACGGGTGGCCGGGTTGCCGGGCGGAGGTCCGACAGGCGGGTGGCCGGGTCGCCGGCCGGGTCGCCGCCCGTGGAGGGCCCGCCGGCGCCGATCGCGGAATGGCGACGTAGGGGGGTGGACCCGGTCGGATGACTGCGCATCAGGTCAACCAACCGTCAAGTCGGTTCATTCACAGAATATTCGAGCGGAAAAGGGCATGGTGTGCGGACAATTTCCGCTGCTCCGAGGTCTTCACACGGAGAACTCCGGCTGACAGGCTGGGGCCGCCCTTTCCGCACCAAGGAGGTTCCTTGTCCCGCATATCCACGTTGGCCGGAGCAGTCACCACGGCCCTCGCCCTTGTCACCGGTACCGCGGTCGCCGCCTCGGCGGCGCCGATCGACCAGGCCCCGAGCCTGGCCGAGGCGAAGGTCGACGCTGTCGCCTGGACCCCGTGCAACCCCGACCCGACCAAGCCGGACCCGGGCATTTACGACTGCGCCGTCTACCCCGTGCCGCTGGACTACGACAACCCCTCGGGTGAGAAGATCGGCATCGCCATGATGCGGCGCCGAGCGAGCGACCCGTCGAAGCGGATCGGCTCGCTGTTCCTCAACCCGGGCGGCCCGGGCGGCAGTGGCTACCTGTGGGCGACGACCAGCCGTTTCGGCCCCGAGGTGCAGTCCAAGTTCGACCTGGTCGGCTTCGACCCCCGCGGCGTGGCCCGGAGCAACCCGCTCAAGTGTTTCAAGACCCAGGAGGACGCCGACGCGGTCAACAACCGCATGGTCGGCGTGCCGGTCACCAAGGCCGAGGTCAACGAGACGCTGGACGCGGACCAGGACTACACCGACGCCTGCAGCAAGAACGCCGGCCCGCTGATCGAGCACATGTCGACCATCAACGTGGTGCGCGACCTCGACCGGATGCGCCGCGCCGTCGGTGACTCCCAGCTCAGCTTCGCCGGGTTCTCCTACGGCACCCTGATCGGTTCGACGTACGCCAACATGTACCCGAACAAGGTCCGGGCGATCATCGTCGACGGCAACGTCGACCCGAACCTGCGCCTGCACAACGGCCTGGAGTACGACCGCCAGCGCGCGGGCGGCTTCGAGCTCGCCCTGAGCGAGTTCCTGAAGCGCTGCCAGACCGCCGGCGCCCCGCGCTGCGCCTTCGGCGAGGGCGACACCCGGGCCAAGTTCGACCAGCTCCGCGACCACCTGCGGACCAGCCCGATCACGCTGCCGAACGGCTCCACGGTGACGCTGAGCAGCTTCACCAGCGAGGTCGCCAGCGCCCTGTACTCGCAGGCCAAGCTGGCCCCGCTGGCCAAGTCGCTGCAGGCCACCTACCAGGTGCTGCAGAAGCCGAACGCCGCCGCTCTGCTGGCCCCGAAGGCCAACGTCGCGGAGGAGGACGCCAACCTCCTCTCGGTGAACGTCCCGCGGGCGCTGCGGGAGGCCCCGGCCGACTCCGAGTACACCGCCGACGACTCGTACATGGGCGTCAACTGCCAGGACAAGCCGTACCCGTCGAACGACCGGGTGTTCGCGAACGTGGCCAAGACCTGGGAGCAGGAGTCGCCGACCTTCGGCCGCTACCAGGCCTTCGACGCGCCCGCGTGCGCGAGCTGGCCGGCCCCGGCCCGGGACGCCGAGCGCTTCTCCGGCCCGTGGAACAAGAAGACCTCCAACACCGTGATGGTCATCGGCAACCTGTACGACCCGGCGACCCAGTACAAGTTCGCCCAGCGGATGCAGCAGGAGCTGGGCAACGCGGTGCTGGTCAGCGTCGACTCGATCGAGCACTGCGCCGTGGGCCGCAGCAAGGCGCTGAACGACCTGGTCACCCGCTACCTGGTGGACGGCACCGCGCCGAAGCCGGGCCAGCTGCTGAAGCCGGACGCGGAGATCTTCCCGGCGGCCTGAGGGTGAACAGGCCCCCGGGCGTCTGACGGAGGGGCCCAACGGTTGTGGTGGTCGGCGGTGCTGCCGGCCACCACAGCCGTGTTTCCGGTTGTCCCGGCACCCGGCCCGGCACCCGGATCGCCCGGGAAATGCGCCAGAAGATCGCCATCGAACCTCCGGTGAGCGGATTCCTGCTGGTCGTGGGTGACCATAGCCGGTGCCACCGACAATCACGGTCCGTGAAAAGGCGATCTCCGCGACCCGGATGAGTCACGGAGAATGACGTACTGTCACATCTATTTGTGGATTGCTTTTCGGGCCCCTGGATTATCCGGGCCCGCGGAGTGCGGGAAAGGCGTGGGGGCGCACCCCGCATCCCCGCGCCTTTCCCGCACCCGGCTACGCGGCCTGCTCCGCCTCGTCCTCGACGACCCGCCCGTCCCGGAGCTCGATCACCCGGTCGGCGAGGCCCATCAGCGTCGGGTCGTGGGTGGCGACGAGGACGGTGACGCCCTCGCTGCGGACCACCGCGCGCAGCAGCTCCATGATGGAGCGGCCGGTCTCGGAGTCCAGCTGGCCGGTGGGCTCGTCGGCGATGATCAGGCCGGGCTCGTTGGCCAGTGCGCGGGCGATGGCGACGCGCTGCTGCTGGCCGCCGGAGAGTTCGCCGGGGCGCTGGTTGGCGTGGTCGGCCAGGCCGACCAGCGCCAGCAGGGTGTGGGCGCGCTCCTCGCGCTCGGCGGCCGCGACCTTGCGCAGCCGCATCGGCACGCCGACGTTCTCGGCGGCGGTGAGCATCGGGATCAGCCCGAAGGACTGGAAGACGAACCCGATCCGCTCCCGGCGCAGGGCGAGCCGGCCGTCCTCGTCCAGTCCGCCGAGGTCGATGCCGTCGATCGAGATGCTGCCGCCGGTCGGGGCGTCCAGGCCGCCGACCAGGTTGAGCAGGGTGGTCTTGCCGGAGCCGGACCGGCCCTTGAGGGCGGTGAGTTCGCCGCGCTCGACCGAGAAGTCGATGCCGCGCAGGGCGTGGACGGTCCGCTCGCCGCTGCCGAAGCTGCGGCGGAGGTCGGTGACGGCCACCATCGGCCCGGTGGTCGTGGCAGTGGCGGTGGCGGCCTGATTCTGCGTCATGCGGCGTCCCCCCTGTGGGCGCGGCTACCCGGTTCTCTACCGGTGCCTACGGATGCGGCGGCTTCACCGGTTCACGTTCCCGGGAAGGAATCCGAGCGGACGGAGTCCCCTGGTCGAGGGAGCGCGGCGAAGCCGGATTTCTGAAGTGTGCATGGCATTTCGACGGGGCATCCCCGGCCGGGATGCTATCAAGGAAAGGAATTTGTTCATTGCTTACTTGATTCGCGCAAGTCCCTTCCGTTCCTCGATCGAATCTGACAGCATCGTCCGCTATCCGGCGACCGATTGCCGGTGGTCAATGCGCCGCTGTGCTCTCCATGTGTCCATCTGAGGCCGATTTGTGCCTGGATCGGATCAATGGACGGGGCCGCGGACGCTACCGGGGACGTGATCCGGGGGAGGAACTTGATGCTCGGCTTCGTCGTGCGCCGACTGCGCGGACGACTGCCGCTGGCTGCTGCCGTCCTGCTGACAGTACTGATCACCACGGCGGTACTCACCGCCTTGGTGACGTTCAACAGCGGTGTCGGTCAGGCCGGTTTGCGGCAGGCGCTCCAGGGCCCCGGTCATGCCCGGACCACCGTGGTGGTGGCCGGGGAACACGGGGCGGACCAGCGGGACAAGGACGAGGCGGCACTGGCCGCCTACCGGCAGAAGCTCTTCGGGGACCTGCCCGTCCGCACCGACGGCATGCAGCGCAGCCGCTCCTACGGCCTGCCGGCCGCAGGGGGGACGGCGGCCGCGGCCGGGACGTCCCCGTCCGCCGAGTCCGCCGGGGCGAAGGTCGACCTGACGGTCCTCGCCGACGTCGACCGCGGCCGTGCCCGGCTGGTCGCCGGCGCCTGGCCGGGCACCGTCTCCGGGCCCGTCGGGTCCGCCGCCCCGGAGGCCGCGGTCCCGCCGACCCTGCTGGCCCGGCTCGGTCTGACCGAGCAGGCCCTGCCCGCCGAGGTGCGGATCGCCGACCGGACCGACGGCAAGCCGCTGACCGTCCGGGTCACCGGCGTCTACCGGGCCGCCGACCCGTTCGACCCGTACTGGCGCGTCGACCCGATCAGCGGCCACGAGATGCTGGTCGGCGGCTTCACCACCTTCGGCCCGATGATGGTCGACGGGAGCGCCTTCACGGCGGGCGGCCTGCCGCAGAGCAGCCGCGCCTGGCTCCTCGACGCCGACTTCGCCGGCGTCGACCAGGACACGGCCGAGGCCGTCGGCGACCGCTCCCAGGGGCTGTCCGACGAGCTGCGGAGGACCGCCTCGCTCGGTGTGACGACGGAACTCCCGAACGTCATCGGCGAGTTGTCGGCCAGTCTGATGGTCGCCCGGTCCACCCTGCTGATCGGCGCCCTCCAACTCGCCGTGCTCGCCGCCGCGGCCCTGCTCCTGGTCGTCCGGCTGATCTCGACCCGGCAGGAGCGGGAGAACGAGCTGCTCGCCGCCCGCGGCGCCTCCGGCGCCCGGCTCGGCGGCTTCACCGCCCTGGAACTGGTGCTGCTGGCCCTTCCGGCCGCGGTGTTCGCGCCGCTGCTGACCCCGTTCCTGGTCCGCGTCCTGGCCGGCCTCGGCCGCTCCCACCAGGTGGCCCTGGACACCCGCATCGGCTGGACGCTCTGGCCGGTGGCCCTGATCGCCTCCCTCGCCTGCATCCTGCTGGCCGCCGTGCCCAGCGTGCTGCGCGGCGCCGGTGCGGCCCTGCGCCGCAGGAGCGGGCGCCGCCAGGCCGTGGTCTCCGGCATCGCGCGCAGCGGCGGCGACGTCGCCGTCCTGGTGCTGGCCGCACTGGCCTACCAGCAGCTCGACCAGTACGGCGGCGGGCTCTCCACCGACTCCTCCGGCCGGCTCGGCGTCGACCTGCTGCTGGTCGCCACCCCCACCCTGGCGCTCTGCGCGGGCACCCTGGTGGTGCTGCGGCTGCTGCCGTTCGCCGCCCGGCTCGGTGCCCGGGTGGCCGCCCGCGGCCGCGGCCTCGGCCCGGCGATGGTCGGCTGGCAGCTGGCCCGTCAGCCCGCCCGGGCCACCGGCCCGGTGCTGCTGCTCGTCATGGCCGTGGCCACCGGCGTGCTCGCCCTCGGCCAGCACGCCACCTGGACCGCCTCCCAGCGCGACCAGGCGGCCTTCGGCACGGCCGGCGGCCTGCGGATATCCGGCGCGAACAGTGCCGTGATGGGCCAGGCCGGCCGCTTCGGCGCCCTGCCCGGCGGCGACCGGCTGATCCCGGTGGCACGCGAGGAGCAGATGCTGCCCACCGGTTCCGGGCAGGTGCTCGCCCTGGACACCGCGGCCTTCGCCGACCGCGTCCCGGTCCGCGACGACCTGCTCGGCGGGCATTCCCGTACGGCGCTGTTCTCGCCGCTCGCCCAGCCCGTGGCCGCCGCGTCGGCGGGCGTGCCGCTGCCCGGCCACCCGCTGCGGATCGACGCCGAGCTCTCCGTCCGCGAGGTCTTCGACAGCGCGGTCGTCCGGGCCGGCGGCAGCGTGGTGGCCCCCTTCCCGCCCGAGGTGACGCTCCTGCTGAAGGACCGCTTCGGCTACATCCACAAGGTGCCGTTCGCCGACGTCCCGATCAGCGGTGACGTGCACGCCTCCGCCCGGCTGAGCGGCCTGGTCGACGCCCCGATGGGCTCCGCCGCCGCGCCGCTGACGGTGGTCGGCGCCACGGTGTCCTACAGCGACCGCGCGAGCGGCACGGTCACCCTCCGCGGCCTGGCGGTCTCCGACAGCGCCGACGGCCCGGCGACCGCCGTCCCGCTGCCGGCCGGGCTCTCCTGGAAGGCCGAAACGCCCGGCGCCATGCCGGGCAAGCACGCCCCGGCCGGGCCCCTGGCCACCGCCAAGTCCGAACCGGCCGACACCGACCGGCTGCTCTCCGTCGACCACGTCTTCGCGGACGGCAACGGAAACGCCATCCGGGCCGTCCTCCTCCCGGTCGGGGAGACCCCGCCGACGGTCCTGTCCGGCGTCGCCACCCAGGACTACCTCAAGCTCGTCGGCGCCTCGGTCGGCCAGACCGTGAAGGTGCCGTTCTCCGGGGTCGTCCTCCAGGTCAAGATCACCGGGGCGGTCGAGGCCCTGCCGGTGGCCGGGCGCAGCGGACTGGTCGTCGACCTCCCCGCCGCCGCGCGGCTGCTGGCCGCCCAGGGCCGCTCGCTGTCCGCCCACGCCGAGTGGTGGCTGCCCGCCACCGGCCCCGGCGACCGCACCCCGGCCGAGGCCGCCGCCGTGCTGCGGGCCGAACCCGGCTCCCAGCAGGTCCAGCTCTACGACGAGGTCTCCGAAGGGCTCCTAGGCGACCCGGTCGGCGCCGCCCCACAGAGCGCGCTGATGGCCATCGCGGTCGCCACCGCGCTGCTCGCGGCGATCGGCTTCGGCGCCGCCGTGGCCGGCTCCGCCCGCCAGCGGACCCAGGACTCGGCCCTGCTGCTCGCCCTGGGCGCGCCCCGCCGGGTCGTCACCCGGGCCACGACCGCCGAGTACGGCCTGCTGGTCGCCCTCGGCGGAGCGGTCGGCGTCGCCCTCGGCACCCTGCTCGTCCACCTGATCGTGCCGTTCATGGTGCTGACCCCCGCCGCCCGCCGCCCGCTGCCCGAGGCGCTGATCCACCTGCCGGTGGGCCAGGTGCTCCTGTTCACCGCGGCGATCGCCGTCGTCCCGCTGCTGTCGGCCTTCCTCGTCGGCCGCGGCCGACGAAACGTGGCCGCCAGGTTGCGCCTCGTGGAGGAGATGTGACCACCCAGGCCGGCACCACCGTGCCCGACCCCCATCCCGTCCGGCGCCCCGCGCCCTGGGTCCGCACCCGGCTGCGCGCCAGTCCGTCGGCCGCGCTGCTGATGGCGGCCCTGGCGTTCGTCACGGTCTTCCTGGCGGCGGCCTTCCCCCGCGTCGCCGACCGGGGCGCGGACGCGGCGCTCCGCGACTACGTGGAGCAGCGGGGCCTCAGCGCGACCAGCATGCAGACCAGTTCGCGCACCCGGCCGGAGGACACCGCCGGTGACCTGGACGCCGTCCAGCAGCAGCTCACCCAGCGCATCGGCCGCAAGCTGCCGCTGACCGAGGCCAACCAGGCCTACGGTGCCCGTACGACCGGCTTCGGCAACATGAACAACCGGAACTACGCCAGGCTGTCCGACAACGCCTCCCCGAAGCTCTCCCTGGTCTACCTGCACGGCCTCGCCGACCGGGTGACGCTGACCGAGGGGACGTGGCCGGCCGCGGTCGACGTCGACAGCGGCCCGCTGCCGATCATCGTCAGCCAGCGGGCAGCCGAGACCATCGGCATCAAGCTCGGCGACCTCGTCGAGAACGGCGCCGACGGCACCGGCAAGCGGCTGAACAGCGTGGTGAGCGGCTTCTACAAGGTCAACGACCCGCTGGACCCGTTCTGGGCCGACCTCAACTGCCCGGCCCGGGCGTGCCTCGAACTCGGCCCCATGGGCAGCAACTTCTGGAAGACCACCGGCTTCATCGACGGCGGCAGCCTGAAGGAGCTGTCCGGCTGGGGCTGGACCGTCGAGGACTTCTGGCGGCTGCCCATCGACACCGCGTCGCTGCGCGCCGACCGGCTGGACGAGACGCGCAGCACCCTCAGCTCCTTCCTGACCGGGCCCGGCGCCACCGAACTGGCCTACGCGACCCACCGCTCCGACCTGCACACCGGCTCGTACCTGTCCGACATCCTCACCCGGGCGGACGAGCGGTACCAGGCCTCGCTCCCGTTGAGCGCGATCGGCCCGGCCGGTGTCGCGGGCGTCGCGGTGGTCGTGCTGTTCCTGGCCGCCGCCCTGAGCACGGACCGGCGCACCGCCGAGATCCGGCTGCTCCAGGCCCGCGGCGGCTCGCGCGCGGGGGTGCTGCGGCGGCTGCTCGGCGAGGGCGCGGCGACCGTCCTGCCCGGCGCCGTGCTCGGGACGGCGCTCGCGCTGGTGCTGCTGCCCACCCCCCGGTGGGAGTACGCGGTGCCGGCGGGCCTCGTCGCGGGCCTGATCGCCCTGCTGGCCTTCCCGGCCCGGGCCGCCCTGCTCTGGGCCCGCCCGCGGGCGGCGGGCGGGCGGCGCCGGCTGGTCGGCGAACTCGCCTTCCTGGCCGTTACCGTGGCCGCCGTGGCCGAGGTCCGTCGGCGCGGCGTCGGCACCGGCGCCGCCGGGGTGGATCCGCTGCTGGTGGCCGCTCCGCTGCTGCTCGCGGTCACCGGCGGCCTGCTGCTGGCCCGGATCGAGCCGTTGCTGGTGGGCCGGCTCGCCGCGCTCGCCGGCCGGGGCCGCGGACTGGTGGGCTTCCTCGGCCTGGCCCGGGCGGCCCGCGACACCTCGGGCCGTCGGCGGCCCTCCGCCCTGCCGTTGCTCGCCCTCCTGATCGCCGTCACCACGACCGGCTTCGGCGCCACCGTGCTGACCACCGTCGACCACAGCCGCACCCGCGCCGCGCGGATCACGACCGGCGGCGACATCGGCATCGCCATCCCGGACTACGCCACACTGCCCGAGACCTTCACCAAGGCGGCCGGCGAACTGCCGGGGGCCCGCGCCTCGACCGGGGTCTGGGTGGAGCCCAAGTCCCTGTTCATCGGCGCCGACAAGGAGTACACCAAGGCGATCCTCGTGGTCGCCGAGCCGAACGCGTACGCCGAGATCGCCCGCACCCTCGGGGTCGGCGAGTTCGACCCGGCGAAGCTGGCCGCCGCCCCCGGCGGCCCGGACAGCCCGGTGCCCGCGCTGTTCAGCCGCGACCTGGCCAAGCGCCTGGGCGCGGGCGACCCCAAGGTGCGCACCCCCAACGGCAGCGAACTGCGCACCACCGTCGCCGGGACGGTTGCCGCGACCCCGGCCCTGCCCGACCCGGGCCTGCCGTTCGTCGTGGTGGCGGCCGGCCCCGCCGCGGAACGCATGCCGGAGCTCAAGCGGATGAACAAGTGGCTCGCCGTCGGCGACCTCGACCCCGACCAGGTCAGGACGGTCCTGCGGGAACAGGGCCTGACCCAGCCGACCGGCATCGCCAAGCTCGTCTCGGACGAGGCGGCCGCCGCGGGCAAGAGCACCCACGGGCTGCCCTCGGGGTACACGGTGCACAGCAGCCGGGAGACGGCCGCCGCGCTCGCGGACGACCCGCTGCAGCACGCCGCCGGGCGGCTGTTCTGGTACGCGGCGGCGGCCGGCGCCGGGTTCGCCCTGCTCGCCGTGCTGCTGACGCTGTTCCGGGCCGCGCCCGACCGCACGGCCGTCCTCGCCAGGCTGCGGACGATGGGCCTGCGGCCCCGGCAGGGTCTGGCGCTGATCGTCACCGAGGCGCTGCCGCAGACCCTGGCGGCGGCCGTCGGCGGCGGCCTGGTCGCCCTGGCGGCGGTCGCACTGCTGGGCGGAGCGTTCGACATCTCGACCCTGGTCGGCGCCAGGGTCGGCGACGCGCTGGCACCGGCGCTGATGCCGGTGCTGCTGCCCACGGTGGGGCTGGCCCTGCTGGTCGGCCTGGTCGTGGTGCTGGAGACGCTGATCGCCGGCCGGCGCCAGATCGCCACCGAACTGCGAGCGGGGGAGCAGCAATGACGCGGAAACCGGACGTAGCAGCCGTGACAGCGGTGAGGACCGCCGGGACAGTGGAGAACGGCGAGATGGCGCGCACAGTCGAGACAGGAGACCAGCGGTGAAGAGCATCCCCCAGGAGCGGACGGTCGTCGAGGCCCCCAGCCTCCAGGAGCTCCGGCAGCGGGCCCTGGCAGCCGCCTCGCCCAAGGCGTACGGCGAGGGCGCGGCCATCGTCTGCGACCGGCTGGTCCGGATCTTCAGCGCCGAGGGCGTCGAGGTCCAGGCCCTCCAGGGCCTGGAGCTGACCATCGACCAGGGCGACCTGGTCGCCCTGGTCGGGGCCTCCGGCAGCGGCAAGTCCACCCTGCTGACCATCCTGGCCGGGCTGGACGTGCCGACCGCCGGCACCGCCACCGTGGCGGGCTGCGACCTGCTGGAGATGTCCGTCAAGGAGCGGCTGCGCTACCGGCGCGAGGTGGTCGGCTTCATCTGGCAGCAGACCGCCCGCAACCTGCTGCCGTTCCTCACCGCCGCCGAGAACATCGCCCTGCCCATGCAGCTGCGCGGCCGTCGGGCGGGCACCGGCGGCGCGAAGCGCCAGATGGCCCGGGTGGCCGAGCTGATGGAGGCGCTGGAGATCGGGGAGCTCGCCCACCGGCGCCCCGACGAGCTCTCCGGCGGTCAGCAGCAGCGGGTGGCGATCGCGGTGGCGATGGCCAACAACCCGCCGGTGCTGCTCGCCGACGAGCCCACCGGCGAGCTGGACTCCGAGACCGCCGGGGTGATCTTCGAGTCCTTCCGCACCGTCAACCGGGAACTCGGCGCCACCGTGGTCATCGTCACCCACGACCCGATGGTCGCGGGCGAGGTGCGCCGCACGGTCGCCATCCGGGACGGGCGGACCAGCAGCGAGGTGCTGCGCCGCACCGTGACGGACGAGCACGGCGAGGAGTCGGTCAACGAGCGCGAGTACGTGATGCTGGACCGCACCGGGCGGGTGCAGCTGCCGGTCAAGTTCCTGGAGGCGCTGGGGATGGAGCACCGGGTGGCGGTCGACCTCGCGGCCGACCACATCGAGGTCCGCCCGGACGACATCGGGGGGAACTGAGCCGGTTCCGGGGGGTGGGCGGGGTCAGCTGTCGCCGCCCATCCGCTGGAAGAGGCCGCTGCCCTCGGCGTCCGACCGGAGGTCGGGCGGCCGCTCCTCCCCGGCGCGGTCGCCGTGGTCGCCGCGGTCGGCCCGGGACGTGGCGGTGCAGAGGGCGAAGACGAGCAGGGCACTGGCCGCCACGGCGAGGATGCCCAGTGCGGTCAGGACGCGTAGCCAGGTCAAGGGAGTGCCTCCTGGGGACGGTGCGGGGAACGCTGCCGGGGATGTATCGGCAGGCGGGCCCGCACGGTCGAGTGCCCACGGACGGTTCTTCCCGCCGGGTGGCGCGCGAGAGGTCGCCCGCGTGGGCGCTCGAAGCACTGGCAGGGCGCGTCACACTCCCTCGCACGCCCCTGCGGTGGCGGCGGGCCGCCCGGCGCCGTGGCGGGTGGACCGGTCGGCGGCCCGGTCGGCTGACCGGGCCGTGGTGCGGCCGTCGGGCACGAGCGCGCGCAGCGCGCCGAGGTCCGGCTTGCCGAGGCCGTTCAGCGGGATCGCGGGCAGCAGGAGGAGCGTGTCCGGCGCGCACCGCGGGCAGCCGTGCTCCCGGCTCCAGCGGCGCAGCTGCTCCGCCGTCGTCCGCGAGCCCGACTCCAGGGCCACCACGGCGTGCACGCGCTCCAGCCGGTCCGGGTCGGTGGTCGTGAACATCACCGCGTCCCGGACGTCCGGGTGGGCGCGCAACGGCTCCTCGACCTCGCGGGGGAACACATTGTGCCCCTCGACGATCGCCATCGGGTCCCGCCGCCCGAGCACCGTCAGATAGCCCGCCGCGTCCAGACTGCCCAGGTCACCGGTGTGCAGCCACCCCTCCCGCAGCACCCGCCCGGTCAGCTCCGGATCGCGCCAGTAGCCGGCCATCGCGGTCGGCGTGCGGACGCAGACCTCGCCGGTCCGGCCCGGCGGCAGCGGCACGCCCTCCTCGTCCAGCACCCGGACCTCCGTGTCCGGGTACGGCCGGCCGGCGGTGGTCAGCAGCCGAGGGTCCAGGTGCTCGTCCGGGCCCAGCCGGGAGACCGGACCGCACTCCGTCAGGCTGTAGGTCTGGTGCAGCACCCGGCCCAGCCGCCGGGTCGCCTCGGCCAGCCGCCGCGGCGAGGGCGGGCAGCCCGTGTAGCCGATCCGCCGCAGGCTGCCGGTGTCGGTCGCGGACAGCAGCGGATGGTCCAGCAGCCGGTACAGCAGGTGCGGCGGCAGGTACATCCGGGAGACCCGGTACCGCTCGACCGCCGCCAGCACGGCCCCGGCGTCGAACCCGTCCTGGAGCACCACCGTGCCGCCCGCCGCCAGCGCCAGGTCCGCCGTCGTGCCGCCGCCGTGGCACAGCGGGGTGCACAGGAGGAACGTCGACCCTGACGGCAGCGGCGGGCGCGGCGGCCGGGCGAAGCGGCGCAGCACCCCCTTCGGGCGACCGGTGGTGCCGCCGGTGAACCGCACCGCCATCACGTCCTCGGGCCGGTAGCGGGGTTCGAGCGGGGCCGGCGAGCAGGCCGCGGCGAGCTCCAGGAGGTCCTCCCCGAGCCCTGGCCCTGGCCCTGATCCTGAGCCGGGCCAGGGCCCTCGCGGCGCCGGGCCGAGGGAGAACAGCGCGGCGCCGGGCAGGGCCCGCGCGATCCCGGCCGCCGCCGCCGAACAGCGCAGGGGGTCGAAGAGCAGCGCCGACGTCCCGGCGAACTCCGCCAGCGCCACCTGCTCCGCGACCGGCCCGTCCGGGTACGGCATCGCCACCCGGCAGCCCAGCAGGTTCGCCGCCGACCGTGCCAGCAGCGCCTCCGGCCGGTTCCCGGCCAGCACCGTCACCCCGTCCCCGCGCCCGAGACCGGCCCGCTCCAGGGCCCGGGCGATCCGGTACACCGCGTCCAGGCAGTCCTGCCCGGTCAGCGTGCCCTCCGCCGAGCGGATCGCCACCCGCCCGGGGTCGCGCGCCAGCCCGTCCAGCACCAGCGCGGTGTACGTCGGACCCGCATCCGCCATGGCCTGCCTCCTGTCTGACGGCTCGTCAGCCTAGTGGACCGGCGGCCGTGCGACGGCACGGCGGCCGCCCCGGGCCCCACGGGCCCCAGGCCGGCGCGGCGCGGGCCCGGCGCGGTTGTTAGGGTTCCCGGTCGGACGTGAACGGGGGGCCGGTGGGCGGCAGCGTGGACGCGGTGGTGGCGCCGTGCGGGGTGGTCGACCTCCGGGGTGCGGCCGGATCCGCCTTCGACGTGGCCTACCCGGCCGACGCCGTGGTGGTGGTGTCCGGGCTGCCGGGCGCCGGGAAGAGCACCCTGCTGCGCCGGTGGTCCGGGGCGGCGGTGCGCGCGGTGGACCCGCGGACGGTGCACGAGGCCTGCGAGGCGGTGATGCCGGCGGGCCTGCCGTACGCCGTGTACCGGCCGTGGGCGCGGCTGGAGCACTTCCGGCTGTTGCGCGCCTCGGTCCGGCGCGGCGGTCCGCTGCTGGTGCACGACTGCGGCAGCCGCGCCTGGATGCGGCGCCGGCTCGCCCGGGAGGCGGGCCGCCGGGGCCGCGAACTGCACCTGGTGCTGCTGGACGTCGGCACGGCCACCGCGCTGGACGGCCAGCGGGCCCGCGGCCGGCACGCCTCCGCCCGGGTGTTCGCACGCCACCACCGGGGCCTGGAGCGCCTGTTGGCCGCCTTCACCCGGTACGTACGGTCCGGCGGGCCGATGCCGACGCCCGAAGCCGCGTCCGTCCTGCTGCTGGACGCCGTCTCCCGCTCCCGGGCCGCCTCGGCGCGGTTCGGACCGGACCCCCGGGCCTGAGGCCCCCACGCCCGGGCCGGTGCCGTGCTGGTGCCGTTGCCGGTGTACGTGATCACCACAACACCCGCGGCACGGCCCGGCACTGCCAGACTGGGGCCAGCAGAGTCCGACACGGAGAGAGGCCACATCCCGCATGCCCAGCAGCGCTGCCGTCGACAACCCGTGGTTCCGCCGGTTCAACCCGTCCCACTCCGCGCCCGTCCGGGTCGTGATCTTCCCGCACGCCGGAGGTTCGGCCAGCTACTACCTGGAGTACGCCAACGCGCTGGCGCCGCACGCCGACGTGCTCGCCGTCCAGTACCCCGGCCGGCAGAACCGGTTCATGGAGCCGCCGATCGACTCGGTGGAGGAACTGGCCGACCGGCTCGCCCTGGAGCTGCGGGACTGGGCGGACCGGCCGCTCGTCTTCTTCGGCCACAGCATGGGCGCCGCCGTCGCCTTCGAGACCGCCCGGCGCCTGGAGCGCGACGGGGACAAGGGGCCCGAGCGGCTGTTCGTCTCTGCCGGGCGGGCGCCCTCGCTGCCCCGGGACAGCGCGATGCACAAGCTCCCGGACGACGAACTGCTCGCCGAGATCGTCGGCCTCGGCGGCACGGACGAGCGGATCCTGACCATCCCCGCCCTGCGCGAGCTGGTGCTGCCCGCCCTGCGGGCCGACTACACCGCCATCGAGACCTACCGCTGCGCCCCGGGCGCGACCGTGTCGGTGCCGATCACCGGCCTGGTCGGCGAGGAGGACCCGAACGCCACCGCCGAACAGGTCGCCCAGTGGGACCGGCACACCTCCGGCCCCTTCGACCTGCGGGTCTTCCCCGGCGGGCACTTCTACCTGGCCGACCGGACCGACGAGGTCGTCCGACTGCTCGCCACCCACCTGGGCGGCTGAGCCCGGTCGGCCGGTGGCCGCACCGCCCGGCCGGTGGTCGCCTCCGGCGTCCGCACCGGTGACCGGGACCGCCTGCTGGGCTACTGTGCCTGCTTGACGAGCCGTCAGCAGACCGTCAGTAGACCACCGGGAGGCAGCGTGCGCCGGATCGCCGTCGTCGGAGCGGGCCAGGCCGGCCTGCAGCTCGCGCTGGGCCTGGTGGCCGACGGGTACCGGGTGACGCTGGTCGCCGAGCGCACCCCGGAACAGGTGCGCGGCGGGCGGGTGCTCTCCACCCAGGCGATGTTCGGCCCGGCCCTGCGGATCGAGGCGGCGGCCGGGCTGGACCTCTGGGCGGACCGGACGCCGTCGGTCTCCTCGGTCGAGGCGGTGCTGGCGGCGCCGCCCGCCGTCCGGGCGCTGGAGTTCACCATGACGCTCGACGAGCCCGCCCGCTCGGTCGACCAGCGGATCAAACTGGCCGCCTGGCTCGAACTGCTGGCCGAACGCGGCGCCCGGATCGAGTACCGCCAGCTGGACCGGGACGGGCTGTACGACCTGGCCCGCCGCCACGAGCTGACGGTGGTCGCGGCCGGCCGCGGCGGCCTCGCCGGGACCTTCGCCCGCGACGCTGCCCGCTCGCCCTTCGACCGGCCGCAGCGGACTCTGTCGTGCTTGTACGTCCACGGCGTCGGCTCGCCCGACCCGGCCGCCGGACCCCGGGCGCGGATGCACGCGCTGCCCGGCCTCGGCGAGCTGTACCTCCAGCCGGCGCTCACCCTGTCCGGCCCCTGCGCGATCCTGCTGTGGGAGGCGCTGCCCGGCGGCCCGCTCGACGCGTTCGGGGACGGGCCGCCGCCGGACGTCCAGCTGGCCCGGATCCGCGCGCTGCTGGGCGAGTACCTGCCCTGGGAGGCGGAGCTCTGGACCGGGGCCGAGCCGACCGACGCCGGGGCGGGGCTGTTCGGCGCGGTCACCCCGACGGTCCGGCGCGCGGTGGCCGAGCTGGGCTCGGGCGTGGACTCCGTCCACGTACTGGGCCTCGGCGACGCGGTGGTGGTGAACGACCCGATCACCGGCCAGGGCGCCAACAGCGCGGCGCGCGCGGCGGAGGCCTGTCGGAGGGCCGTCGTCGAGCACGGCGACGCCCCGTTCACCGCCGACTGGATGTGCCGCACCTCCGAGCGGTTCTGGCAGCAGCACGCCCGCCACACCGTCGAGTTCACCACCGCGATGCTGACCATGCCGGACCACCTCCAGGGCGTCTTCGCCGCCGCCGCCGAGCACGAGGAGGTCGCCCGCCGCCTCGCCAACACCTATGCCGAGCCGAGCGACCACGCCGCCTGGCTGGCCCGCCCCGAGCTGACCGCCGCCTACCTCGCCTCCCTGGAACCGGCGCGTTAGGCGCTGCCTGCCTGCCTGCCCGCTCCGCCGCCGCCGCCGGGCCACCGACCCCCGCCGGGCCCCCGGCCGGTGCCCGACCGGACGGGTTCCGCCGAATCCGGTCGTGTCCCTCGACTCGCCCCGCCGGGCGCGCTTTGATGTCGGACGCATCCGTCACAGGAGCAGGAGGTGGCCATGCCCGGGAACGGGGACACCCACGGGCCCGCGGACAGCGCGGACCCGGTGATCGAACTGCGGTCGCTCACCAAGCGGTACGGCGACACGGTCGGCATCGAGCGGCTCGACGTGTCGGTCGCGGCCGGGGAGGTGTTCGGCCTGCTCGGCCCCAACGGCGCGGGCAAGACCACCACCCTGCGCTGCCTGGTCGGCCTGCTCGGCCCCAGCGACGGGCAGGTGCGGGTGCTCGGCCTGGACCCGGTCGCCGACCACCGCCGGCTCGCCCCCTCCATCGGCTACCTGCCCGGCGAACTGCGCCTCTACCCCGAGCTCACCGGGCAGCAGACCCTCGACCTGCTCGCCGCCCTCCAGGGCGCCCCGGTGCCGCGCCGGGGCGAACTGTGCGAGCGGCTCAAGCTCTCCCGGGCCGACCTGGCACGCCCGGTGGGGCAGTACTCGCGCGGGATGAAGCAGAAGCTCGGGCTCGTCCAGTCCCTCCAGCACCGGCCCCCCGTGGTGGTGCTGGACGAGCCGAGCGAGGGCCTGGACCCGCTGGTCCAGGAGACCTTCTACGAACTGCTCGCCGAGGAGGCCGCGGCCGGACGGACCGTCCTGCTCTCCAGCCACGTGCTGCCCGAGGTGCAGCGCACCTGCGGCCGGGTCGCCATCGTGCGCCGCGGCCGGCTGGTGACCGTCCGCTCGGTCGCCGAACTGCGCGAGGCCCGGGCCCGCCGGGTCCGGCTGCTCTTCGCCGACGGGCTGGGCGCCCGGCCGCTCGGCGCCGCCGAACGCTGGTCCCCGCGCTGGGACGGCCGACGGGTCGAACTGCTGGTGCCCCCGGACGAGGTGGTCCCGGCCGTGCGCGCCCTGCTGGCCGACCTGCCGGTGGCCGACCTGACCGTGGAGGAGGCCGGCCTGGACGAGGCCTTCCTCGACCTCTACCGCTCGGACGACGACCACCGGCCGGACACCGAGGAGGGACCGTGACCCCCGGCACCGTCAGCCGCCGCCTCCCGCTGGTCTGGCTCGCCCTGCACCGCCGCCGCCGGATGCTGGTCTCGCTGCTCCTCGGCATCGTCGTCTTCGAGACCCTGATCGTGGTGATCGCCGGGACCATTCCGCCCGGTGACCTGTTCGGCACCGGCAGCCGCAACCCGCCCGGCGCGTTCCGGGCCTTCAGCGGCTCCAACGGCGACATCTCCATCGCCAGCTACCCCGGCCTGCTCGGCGCCGGGCTCACCCACCCGTTCTGGGTCGCCCTGCAGCTCACCGTGATCGGCTCACTCGGCGCCGCCGCCGTCGCGGCCGACGTCGAGTCCGGCACCATCGAACTGCTGATGACCCGCCCGGTGTCCCGGCGCCGCCTGCTCGCCGAACGGGCCGGCGCCCTGGTCCTCGCCTCGGTGCTGCTCAACGCGGCCGCCACCCTGACCGTCGCCCTCGGGGTCGCCTTCTCCCCGAAGCTGCGCGACGCCGTCCCGGTGACCGCCGTGCTCACCGCCGGACTGCTCGGCTGCGCCCTGGCGTTCTGCCTGACCGGGCCGGTCCTGGCGGTGTCCGCGCTCAGCCGGCGGCGGGCGTACGTGATCGGCGCGGCCGTCGCCTTCGGGGCGGTCGGCTACGCGCTGAACTTCGTCGCGCTCGCCTGGTCCCCGGCCCGGCCGCTGCGCTACCTCAGCCCGTTCCACTACTACGCGCCCGGCGACGTGCTGGGCCACGGCGGGGTGCCGTGGGCGTCGTTGGGGCTGCTGACCGGTGTCGGCCTGCTCGGGCTGCTGGCGGCGTTCCGGCTGCTGGAGCGGCGCGACCTGGCGATCTGACCCTCGCGCGGCCCGGGCCCGTCCCGAGAGACTCGTCCCGAGGGGTTCTTCCCGAGGGGTTCCTCCCGAGGGGCCGTTCGCGAAGGGCCGTTCGCGAAGGGCCCGGGCCTCAGCAGTCCCAGGCGACCGCCAGCAGGCGCTCGCGGACCAGCGCGACGTGCGGGTTGGTCGAGCCCGCCGGGCGCCGCACGAGGTAGGCCGTGTTGATCGGCGGGTCGGCCGGTTCGTGCAGCAACCGCAGTGCCCCGGAGGCGAGTTCGGCGCGGCACAGGTAGCCGGGCAGCACGCTCCAGCCCGCGCCCGCCGTCACCGCCACGAGCACCGCCCGCAGGTCCGGCACGGTGACCGCCGCCCGGGTGAGCAGGCGCCGGTCGAAGACGTGCCGCCAGTAGCGCCGGGCGATCGGCAGGTCCTCGGCGTAGCTGAGCAGCGGGACCTCCGCGAGCGCGTCGGGCAGGGCCCGTCCGGCCAGCCGCTCTGCCCACACCGGGGCCGCGACCAGGACGAACTCCTCGTCGGCCAGCGGCTCGGCGAGCAGTGTCCGGCCGCGCGGGCGCCGGGTGGCGACCACCAGGTCGTGCCGTCCGGCCCGCAGGTCCTCCAGCAGCGGATCGGTCAGCCCGGCGGTCACCCGCAGCTGCACCCCCTCGGCGACCAGCGGCGCCAGCTTCGCCAGCAGGGCGGTGCCGAGGAACTCCGCCGGTCCGGCGAGGTGGACCGGTTCCGGCACGCCGCCGTCCCGCCCGTCGGCGAGGTCCGCCAGCCGGTCCAGCGGCACCGCCAGGCGGGCGGCCAGGTCGTCGGCGTACGGCAGCGGGCTGACGCCGCGCGCCCGGCGATCGAACAGCTCCCGGTCCAGCCGCTGCTCCAGGGCGCGGATCTGCGCCGTCACCGTCGACTGGGACAGGCCCAGCTGGTGCGCGGCCGCCGTGAAGGACCCCGCGCGGTGCACGGCGAGGAAGGTCCGCAGGTGGTTGAGGTCCAGCGGGCCGGAGCCCAGCGGCAGCCGATCGCTCATCCCGCGAGCCTACGGGATCCCGATGGTTGGGCCGCCCGTGCGAGCCATCGGAATCCCGATGGGCGGCATCGCGTGGCCCATTGGTTCCCGCGGGTCCGCCGGGTCTAGCTTCGTCGGCGTGAGCGCCGCGGCAGGGCCGTCGCGGCGGGGACCGCACCATAGGAGGCATCCACCATGGCCGACATCCTGTTCGTCCTGACCGGAGCGGACGTCTGGACGCTGAACGACGGCACCGAGCACCCGACCGGCTTCTGGGCGGAGGAGGCCGTCGTCCCGTACCAGGCCCTCACCGCCGCCGGGCACCGGGTCACCGCCGCCACACCCGGTGGCGTCGTCCCGGTCGCCGACCGGGCCAGCCTGACCGACCCGGGTACGGCCGAGGCGCTGGAGGCCATCGCCGAGTTCCGCCGGCCGCTCGTCCTGGCCGAGGTCGATCCGGCCGACTACGACGCCGTCTTCTACCCCGGCGGCCACGGCCCGATGGAGGACCTGGCCGTCGACGCCGACTCGGGCCGGCTGCTCACCCGGGCACTGGCCTCCGGCCGCCCGCTCGGCGTGGTCTGCCACGGCCCGGCCGCACTGCTCGCGGCCCGGACCGAGGACGGCGGCTGGCCGTTCGCCGGGTACCGGATGACCGGCTTCACCGACGCCGAGGAGGTCCAGGCCGGACTGGCGGACCGGGCGCCCTGGCTGGTGCAGGACCGGCTGGTCGCCCTCGGCGCGGACTTCGAGGAGGGCGAGCCCTGGGCGCCGCACACGGTCGTCGACCGCAACCTGGTGACCGGTCAGAACCCGGCCTCCTCGGCGCTGGTGGCCGCCGAACTGCTGAAGCTGCTGGCGGCGGCGTAGCGGTCGTGCGCCGGGCCGGGCCGGGCCGTGGCCGGGAGCGGGACCGGCCGGAAGCGTCGGGGGCGCCCGCTCGGGCACGGGCTGCGAGGTGCCGCCCGTGCCCGGCGCGGGGCGTCTCCCGCCGCCCGGCGTCCGTCAGCGGAGGTCGAAGGCGGTCAGGGGTTGCCCCGCCCAGATCCGGTGGGCGGCCTGCTCGGGGTAGCGGACGGTCTCCGAGCGGGCGTCCAGGACCCGGGTGAGCTGCTCGTCCGGTTCGAAGGCGGGCCACCCCGGGTCGCCGGTGGTGGCGAAGCGGAGCCAGGCCTGCTGGAGTTCCTGCGAGACCCGGACCGCCTCGGGGGAGGGCGGGTCGCCGAGGAAGTTCCGTCCCGTGGGGCTGCTCAGGGTCCCGAACGCCAGTGGGAGGTCCAGGCCGTGGCAGGAGCCGAACGCGCCGCCCATGGCGGGGGCCGGGAGGGCGAGTTCGAACAGGTACGAGGTGCCGCCGGCCTCGGTGTTGGCCTCGGCCAGCCGGACCGACGGCATCCGGAAGAGGGCGTCGGAGCTGACCGCTTCGAGCAGGTCCGAGGGGGTGGCCGCGGGGTCGGCGGCGCGGTAGTCGTCCGGTCCTGACGGCGGCGGGGCGAACAGCTCCAGTGCGAGGCGGGCCTCCTCGTCGGTGAAGCTGCCGTGCCGGCCGCTGAGCACGCTGAACAGCCGGAACTCGTCGCGGGTGTGGCCGATGAGCAGGTCGATGCCCGGGACCCGGCCGGCGGCCAGGACGGACCAGGGCGCACCGGACAGGACCTCGCCGTCGACGACCGGGACGGTGGCGATGCCGGCCTGCGCGAGCCGGCCCCAGCGTGCGAGGTGTTCCGGCAGTGCGGTGCCGAGCCGGGTGACCGCCTCGGCGAGATGCCACGGGTCGACCTCGGCCAGCGCGGCGGCGGTCGGGGAGGTGCCGAGCAGCTTCGCCAGTTCGGCGGTGACCTCGGCGGCCAGGGCGGGGGTGCAGAGGGTGCCCGGGACGGTGTGCGCGACGGCGCGCCCGAACAGGCCGCGCGCCCCGTCCATGGTCAGGAGCGCGGCGACCGAGCCGGCGCCCGCGGACTGGCCGGCGACGGTCACCCGGTCCGGGTCGCCGCCGAACGCGGCGATGTTGCGCTGGACCCACTCCAGGGCGGCGACCTGGTCGAGGAAGCCCCGGTTGGCCGGTGCTCCCTCCAGGAGGGCGAAACCCTCCGCGCCCACGCGGTAGTTGAGGCTGACCACGACCAGCCCGCCGTGGGCGAGCCCGGCCCGGGTGAGCTCGACCGGGTCGTAGAGCGGGTCGCCGGAGGTCCCGGCCATGTAGCCGCCGCCGTGGATCCAGACCAGTACCGGCAGCCCGGTGCCGTCCGGGTGCGGTGTGCACACGTTGAGCGTCAGCCAGTCGGTGTCCTGGGACGGAGCCGCCTGGAGCGGGCCGGACTGCGGGACGGCGGGGCCGAACTCGAAGGCCTCGCGGACGCCGTCCCAGTGTTCGGGCGGGGCGGGGGCGGCGAAGCGGAGCGGTCCGACCGGGGGCTGGGCGTACCGGATGCCGCGGAAGACCGCGAGCCCGCGGTCCAGGAAGCCGCGGACGGTCCCCTCGGTGGTCTGGGCGGTGGGCTGCGTGAGCATGTGGACACTCCTCGCTCGGAAGTGCCTCCAGCGTTATAGGTCAGCTGTATTATGTCAAGCGTATGGAAAAGCGGTGCGGGGGCGGCGGCGCGGGACCGCCGTCGCCGGGGAATGTTCGGAGGAGTGGCACGCCATGCCCAAGCAAGTGGACCACCGGGAGCGCCGGGAGACCATCGCCCGCGCGCTGTGGCGGGTCGTGGAGCGGCGCGGCGCCACGCATCTGACCATGCGCGAGGTCGCCCAGGAGGCGGGCATCTCGCTCGGGCAGCTCCAGCACTACTTCGCCTCCCGGGCGGCGATGTTCTCCTTCGCCATGGACTTCGCCGGGGAGCTGACCACCGCCCGGGTCGGCCGGGCCCTGCGGGAGTTCGGCGAACCGCCGCGCCCGCGTGACGTGCTGCGGGTGCTGCTGGTCGAGATGCTGCCGCTGCACGCCGACTCGCGCGCGACCAGCCGGATGAGCGTCGCCTACGTCCTGGAGGCGCTCCACGACGAGGCGGTCCACGCGCGGGCCCGGGACGGGCTGCTCCAGGGGCGGGAGGCAGTCGAGCAGGTGGTCCGGCAGGCGATCGCCGACGGGCTGATCGCCGCCGACCGCGATCCGGTGGTGGAGACCGACCTGCTGCTCGCGCTCACCGGGTTCGCCACGCTGCTGGAGCTGGACGTGGTGGCGCCGGCGGCCGTGCTCACCGCCGTCGACCGGTACCTGGACCGGCTGTTCGCGGTGGGTGACGGGCCGGTGGCGGGGCCGGGCGACGCGCCCGGGGCGGGGACCGGGCCGGCGGCCGGGTAGCCGGCGTTCGCGGCGGCGGCCGAGGGCGGGGCCGGTCGGCGTCGGCGGTGGTGACGGCGTGGCAGGCTACCCGGGTAGCACCGCAGCCCCCGACCAGGAGCACCGCCATGGACCGACCCGCCGCCCTCCGCCTCGACGCCACCGCCTCCGGGCACCCGGCGGGCATCCTGGACGCCGCCGAACTGGCCGAGCGCCGGGGCATGGACCGGCTGGTCGTCGCCGAGACCGCGTACGACCCGTTCCTCCAACTCGCCCGCGCCGCCGACCGGACCTCGTCCATCGAGCTGGCCACCGGCATCGCGGTGGCCTTCGCCCGTACCCCGATGACGCTGGCCTACCAGGCCTGGGGGCTGCACGCGGCCTCCGGCGGACGGGCCGTCATCGGGCTCGGCTCTCAGGTCAAGCCGCACATCGAGAAGCGGTTCGGGATGCCCTGGGACCGTCCGGCCGCCCGGATGCGCGAGTACGTGCACGCGGTGCGGGCGATCTGGCAGAGCTGGCAGACCGGTGAACGCCTGCGCTTCCGGGGCGAGTTCTACGCCCACACGGTGATGACACCGGTCTTCTCGCCCGACCCCGTCCCGGCCGGGGTGCCGCGGATCCTGCTGGCGGGCGTCGGGCCGCTGATGACCCGGACGGCCGGGGCGGTGGCCGACGGCTTCCTCGCCCACCCGTTCTCCTCGACGGCCTACCTGGCCGAGCAGGTGCTGCCCGGCCTGCGCGAGGAGCGGGCCCGGGCCGAGGCGGAGGGGGCCGCGTGGACGGAGCGGCCGTTCGAGGTCGTCGGCAACGTGCTGACCGCCACCGGCCGCACCGAGGAGGAACTGGCGGCCAACCGGGCCGCGACGCGTGAGCGGCTGGCGTTCTACGCCTCCACGCCGGCCTACCGCCCGGTGCTGGCGCGGCACGGCTGGGAGGGCTTGCAGGAGGAACTGCACACCCACTCGGTGCGTGGACGCTGGGCGGAGATGGCCGCGCTGGTCGACGACGAGGTGTTCGACGCGTTCGCCGTGTCCGGCTCGGTCGAGGAGGTCGCCCGGGAGATCCGCCGCCGGTACGCGGGCCTGGTCACCCGGCTGTCCGTCAGCCTGCCCGAGGACGCCGACCCGGAGCTGGGGCTGGACGTCCTGGACGCGGTGCGCGCCCTGGACTGACCGGAACCGGGCGTCGTACGGGCACGGAGAGTCGCCAATCGAGCAGCAGATGATCAAGTCCAGGCAGATTCGGGCAATGGCTTTCCGGTTCGGAGGCCGGGCGGCAGGATCACGGGGGCAGACCAGCCGGGCGACGAGGCCATGGCGCTCCGGGCCTGTCATGTCTTGGCCACCCGGTCCCCGGTTTCCCGGCCCCGGTTCCGGGGCCGCTGGTTCCGTGGCTGTTGCTTCCCTGACCGTCCGCTGCCGATCGTGAGGGTGTCCGCGTGTCCGTGTCCGACGATCGTCCGGCCGACTACGACCTGGCGGAGAACTGGGACCCCGTCGAATCCGCCGGGCCCGACGAACTCGCCGACCCGGACGAGTTCCTGCGCGTCTGCGCCGAACTGACCGGCTTCGACGTGCCGGAGCTTCGCGCCACCGGCATGGCTCAGGAGCACCACCGCACCGTGCTCGCCCACCGGGTCCGCGACGAGCACGCCCTCGTCCACCTCTGGTACGTCGGCGCCTGGCCCGGCGAGGCGCCCAGCTCCGCCCGCGCCCACGACGAGGGCCTGGTCTGGCGGACCTTCCGGGCCGCACCACCCGGCGCCGCCGCCCCCGGCCACGGCAGCTGGGCCGAGGCTCCCCGGGGCGGGGCCGCACGGATCGACGTGCCGCCGCCCGGCACGCGGCCGGTGGACGCGCCACCGCTCGGCACGCCACCGCTCGGCACGTCGCAGGGCGGCACGCCGCCGGTCGACGCGCCCCGGGGAGGAGAGGCCCGATGAACGCGCGCTGGGACGCCGTCGTCGTCGGCGCCGGCTTCGCCGGGACACTCGTCGCCCACCGCCTCGGCGCACAGGGCTGGCGGGTGCTCGTCCTGGAGGCCGGCCGGGCCGCACCCACCGGCGCCGAGGCCTCCGCCGCCCACCGCGCGGCTGGCGGCGGACCGCCCACCTCGCCCTACCCGCACAGCCCCGAGGCGCCGTCACCCGACGTCACCGACCTCACCGGACTGCCGGACGGCGGCTTCACCGCCACCGGACACCTCGGCCAGTACGGGCCGCTGCCCTACGCCAGCGGCTACCTGCGCGCCAACGGCGGCACCGGACTGCTCTGGACCGGGCTCGCCCCGCGCATGCACCCCGAGGACTTCCGCACCGGCGACCTCGGCCACGGCCGCAACTGGCCGATCGGCTACCACGACCTGGAACCGCACTACCGCGCCGCCGAACACGAACTCGGCGTCGCCGCCGACGCCGAGGAACAGCGCACCGCCGTCGGCCTGCCCATCCCGGACGACTACGCCTTCCCGATGCGCGGCATCCCGGCCAGCTTCCTCGACCGGCAGCTCGCCGACGCCCTCGACGGCCGGAGCGTCCGCGACCCCGCCGTACCCGGCCCCGCCCGGCTCGCCGTCACCGCCACCCCGCACGCCCGCAACGGGATCCCGACCCGCCCCGGCTCCGCCGACGGACCGCTCTGCGCGGGCAGCTCCGGCTGCGTCCCGGCCTGCCCGACCGGTGCCAAGTACACCCCGCTGCGCACCCAGGCCCGCTGGGCGGCGGGCGTGGAGCTGCGCACCGGGGCGGTTGTCGCCAGGGTGCTCGCCGACCCGGAGACCGGGCGGGCCGGGGGAGTCGAGTACCTGTCGGGCGGCGCCGTCCACCGGGTGGAGGCGGACCTGGTGGTGCTCGCCGCGCACGCCATCGAGAACGCCCGGCTGCTGCTGCTCTCCGGTCTGGCCAACCGCAGCGACCAGGTCGGCCGCAACCTGATGGACCACCCGGCCCTGCTCACCTGGGGCCTGATGCCCCGCCCGGTCGGCCCCTACCGGGGGCCCGGCTCCACCAGCGGCCTGGAGGCCTTCCGCTTCGGCCCGGGCCGCGACCGCCGGGCGCCGTTCCGGATCGAGATCGGCAACTGGGGCTGGTCCTGGGCCGGCGGAGCCCCCGAGGCCGAGGCCGCCGCGATGCTCGCCGCCGGACTGCGCGGCAAGGAACTGCGCGAGCGCCTCGGCGACCGGCTCGGCCGCCAGTTCTCGCTCCAGTTCGAACTGGAGCAGCCCGCCGACCCGGGCAACCGCGTCACCCTCGACCCGGACCGGCGCGACCCGCTCGGACTGCCGAGCCCGGCCGTCCGCTACGACCTGTCCGAGTACGTCCGCGAGGGCATGGCCTCCGCGCGGGCCGTCTCCGACCAGCTCTTCGCCCTGCTGGGCGCCGAGGACCACACCGCCTACCCGGCGGGCGCCTGGCCGGGCCGGCTGGAGCACCGGGGCGCCGTCCACGGCTACCGGGGCGCGGGCCACGCCGGCGGCACCCACATCATGGGCGACTCTCCCGCCACCTCCGTGGTCGACCACTGGCAGCGCTGCTGGGACCACCCCAACCTGTACGCCGTCGGCTGCGGTTCGATGCCCTCGCTCGGCACCTCCAACCCCTCGCTCACCATGGCCGCCCTGGCGCTGCGCAGTGCCGAACGGATGCACCTGGACCTGCTGGCGCTGCACCGCCCGGCGGCCGTGACGCCGCCGGAGGCCGTGCGGTCCCCGGAAGCCGTGCAGTCCCCGGGGGCGGTCCCGCGCCCGGCCACCTCCCGTACCCCCGAAGCCCCTTCGTCCTCGGAGTCCTCATGACCGGCCTGCCGCTGCCGCCCGTACCGGAGCCGTACCACCTGCCCTTCCACTACGGCGCGCTGCACAACATCGGTGTCGACTACCTGGTCGATCGCGAGCGGGCACGCGAAGTGCTCGGCAAGCGCCACCCCGGGCTGACCGTCGCCGCCTTCGACGGCGGGGCCTGCGTCTCGCTCAACTACCAGCTCTACTTCGCCCAGTACCCGAACGGCGGTGGCATCACCGAGGAGCTGGAGATCAACCTGGTCGCCCACCCGGTGTTCGCCGAGGACCGGATCCCGGCGGTCGACTACGGCCAGTACGCCCGGGGTCACGACCAGACCAAGGTGCTCGGCATCGCCCGGCTGCACGTCCTCTGCGACAACCCGCTGGCCATCGACGCCGGGCGCCGGCTCTACGCCGAACCCAAGCACCCCGGCTGGTTCGAGACCACGCTGCCCTCGCTCAACGCGCCTGCCGTACGCGAACGCTGGTCCGTCTCCTGCCGCCGGGCCACCCTCGGTCCCGACGGGCTGCGCCGCCACGACGAGGAGCTCCTCGCCCTGGACGTGAACCTCACCGGCCTCACCCCCGAAGCGGTCAACAACACCCCGATCACCGGCTACGGGACCGACGACGAGGGCAAGCTGCTGGCCGGTCCGCTCAACGTGTACCAGCCCTACCGCTACTACGCCCTGGACGGCCACACCGCCGAACGCGTCCGGCTCGACCTCGGCAACCCCGCCGAGGAGTCCGCCCGCGACCTCGCCCACCTGATCGCCGACGCCCCGGCAGCCGGGGTCTGGACCTACCAGTCCCCGCCCGTCGCCGCCCACAACCGCGCCTACTACGTGCGCTGACGGTCCGTCCGCCACCCCCGGGCAGGTGCCGTCGTCGACCGGGACCCCACCCCTGCTAGGGTCATGCCCCGACATGGACGAGATGAACGACACGATCGAGCCCAGCGGTACCGACGGCACCGGTGTCACCGACGGCACCGGCGTCACCGACGGCATCAGTGATGCCGAGGCGCTCAGGAACCTGCACGACGGCGGGGACTACCGCCGCCTGGCCGAGCGGACCGCGGACCCGGCGGTGCTGCGCCGACTGGCCCAGGCCGAGTACCCGTTCGTCTGGCACGCGATCGTCCGCAACGCCGCCGTGCCCGCCGATCTGCTGGCCGAGCTGTCCGTCCGGCGCCACACCACCTGGAACGACAACTACCTGCTCCGACTGCTCGCCGCCCACCCCGCCCTCACCGGCCCGGCCCTGGACGACCTGGTCGTCCTGGTGGCCGCCCGGCTGAGGGCGGGCGACCGCCCGTACCAGGCGGTGCTGGAGCTGGCCCGGCGGCCGGAGCTGACGGCCGAGCGGATGCGGTGGCTGGGACACCTGCCCGGGGCCTCGACCTGGCTGCGCCGGGGGATCACCCGGGCGCTGGCGGAGCGCCCGGACCGGTGAGCGCGCCCGGCGCCTGCCGGCCGGCCCGGGCCGGCGGCGTCGCCGGAGCCGTCGGTGTCGCCAGTGCCGACGGTGCCGATCGTTCGCGGGACCAGCGGCCGGCCAGGACCGTGCCGACCACCAGCTGGAGTTGGTGGTAGAGCATCAGCGGCAGCACCAGCAGCCCCGCCGCCGGTCCGAACAGGACGGAGGCCATCGGCAGGCCGCCGGCCAGACTCTTCTGTGAACCGCACAGCACCGCCGCGATCCGGGCCGGGCGGTCGAGCCCCAGCAGTCGCGCGCCGAGCCCGGCGGCCGCCAGGGTGACGGCGAGCAGGGCGAGCAGCACGGCGAGGAGCCCGAGCAGGGCGAGCGGCGTGGCCAGCTGCCAGATCCCCTGGGCCACCGCCGCGCTGAACGCCGTGTAGACGACGAGCAGGATCGAGCCGCGGTCGACCGGGGTCAGCACCCGTTTGTGACGGGTCAGGAGCCCGCCGATCCACGGTCGCAGCACCTGCCCGAGCAGGAACGGTGCCAGCAGCTGGAGCCCGATCCGCAGCAGCCCGTCGGCGGACAGCGCGGTCGGCGAGCCCAGCAGCCAGGCCGCCAGCAGCGGGGTGAGCACCAGCCCCGCCAGGCTGGAGTACGTGCCCGCGCAGATCGCCGCCGGTACGTCGCCCCCGGCGGCGCCGGTGAGCGCCACCGAGGACTGCACCGTCGAGGGGACCAGGCAGAGGAACAGCACCCCGGTCTGCAACGGCCCGGTCAACGGGACCGGCGTGAGCAGCGCGGTGGCCAGGCCGAGCAGCGGGAAGAGGCCGAAGGTGGCCGTCAGCACCAGCCCGTGCAGCCGGAGGTGGCGCAGCCCGGCCAGCGTCTCGCGGGTGGAGAGGCGGGCGCCGTAGAGGAAGAACAGCAGCCCCACCGCGAGGTCGCAGGCCGCCTCGGCGATCCGCGCCGACCCGCCCGAGGCCGGGAACAGCGCGGCCAGGCCGACCGTCCCGGCCAGCGCCGCCATGTACGGATCGAGCCACCGCGGCCGGAGCCGGAGCCGGAGCCGGAGCCGGAGCCGGCGAGGCAGCCGCAGGCGTGCGTGGAGCCCCTGCCGCCGGTCGGTCACGGGCCGCCTCCCGGCACCGGGCGGAGCGCGGGCCCGGCCGACGCACCCGGGCCCAGCAGGCCGCCCACCAGGGAGCCCGCGCCGTCGTGGTCGCTGCCCGCCGAGCCGCTGCCGTTCTGCAGATTGGCCGTCCGGTCGATCTCCAGCCAGGAGTCGGCGTTCGAGTTGTCCACGACCGTGATCAGCCCGCCGCCCGCCGAGGCAGGAGCGGCAGCGCCCGCGAGCAGCGCGCACGCCCCGGCGATCCCCAGCGCGGTGGTGCGCAATGCGCTGGTGGGCCGCAGCCCGGAGGCCGCCGACGGCGGGGCCGGCCCGCGCTGCCCGGCCCTCACGCCGTCACCGCCGTCAGCCCGCGCGAGCGGGAGATGTTGCGCTCCAGCAGCTCGGTGGACTCCCGGACGCCGACCTGCCGGCTCTCCCCGGCCGACGCGGGCAGCCGGCCGTCGGCGACCTTCAGCCCGGCGAGCGCCTCGTCCATCGCCCGGTGCGCGGCGAACAGGCAGGGCGTGCTGTAGATGGCCACGTCCACCCCCAGGTCCGTCAGCTCGGAGAGCGACAGCCGGGGGGACTTGCCGCCCGCGATCTGGTTGAACAGCAGCGGCTTGTCGCCGACCACCGCGCGGATCCGGCGGATCCACTCCTCGCTGCGCACGCCGTCGACCAGGACCACGTCGGCGTCCGTGGCGGCGAGCGCCCGGGCGCGGCGCAGGATGTCCTCCTCCTCGGTGGCGTCCGTGCGGGCGACCACCACGAGGTCCGTCCGGTTGGCGAGGACGAGCTCGAGCTTCTCCAGGTACTCCTCCAGCGGGAGGACCTGCTTGCCGTCCGCGTGGCCGCAGCGGCGCGGCCGCTTCTGGTCCTCGAGGATCACGCCCGAGGCACCGATGCGTTCGAGGCTGCGCACGACGTGGCAGGCGACTTCGGGATCGACGTAGCCGTCGTCGATGTCGACCAGGAGGTGGTGCCGGGGGAACGCCCCGCGCAGCCGCTCGACGAAGCCGACCATGTCGGGCCAGGCGATGAAGCCGATGTCGGGCAGGCCGTAGTAGGAGGCCGCGAAGCCGAAGCCGGAGACGAACATGCCGTCGTAGTGCTCGGCCGCGATGGAGGCCGAGTACATGTCGTAGACGCCGATCAGGGGCGTGGTGCCGGGGCCCGCGATCTCCGCGCGGAGCCGCCCGCCGGGGGCGTCGGTCGTCGTGATTCCGTGGAACAAGGACTTCTCCTCACCTGGGATGGCTTTGCCTAGACTTGGTGTTGCCTAGACCAAACTGAGGTGCCATCACTATGCGCCCTTTAATGTTCCATGGGCAAATCTTTAAAAGGAATTCCCTCTTTAGAGTGAGGTGTCATCGAAAATATGAGAGGCGTAAAACATGTTCATAATTCCAAATGCGCATCACGATCGCGTCCGGACACGCGTCGGCCGCTCCCGCCGAGGAGTGGCGGAAGCGGCCGGGGTGACTGCGGTGCCTGCGGTGCCTGCGGTGACTGTGGCGATTGGGGCGGCGGCCGTACGGGTGGACCCGTCGCGGCTCAGGCGCTCGCGACCGGCGGGACGGCGCGCCGCTCGCGCAGCGTCCTGAGCATCCGGCGGGTCGCCTTGGTGGCGACCGGCGGCAGCAGCTCCAGGGCCAGTCGGCGGGACGCGGAGCGCTGGACCGGGCCCTTGACCCGGTAGTTGAGGCGCAGCACGCGCGTCCCCGCGATGGTGTCCTCGTCCATGGTGTGGCCGTCGGCCTGCCAGTCGCGGTCCAGCAGGACCCGCCGGGCGGCCGCGGCGTCGCCCCAGGTGCCGTAGAACTTCATCGGGGTGAGCAGGACCGGTCGCAGGCCGCCGGTGAAGACCGCCTCCCACACCGCGGCGGAGACGCCCGGGGTGTGCTCGGAGCGGTAGTCGTCCAGGGCGACCAGGCCGTTCTCGCCGAGCGCGGCCCGCGCGACGGCGATGTCCCCGGCGACGTGCTCGTACAGGTGGGAGGCGTCGATGTGGACGAACCGGCAGCTGCCCGCCGGGATCCGGCCGTCGGCCAGGGCCGAGGTCGGCGCCTGCACGATGTCCGGCAGCTCGCGGTGGAAGGCCAGGTAGTTGGCCTCGAAGGCGCTGCGGGTGAGGGTCTTCCGGTAGGACATGGCCATCTCGGCGGCGTTGTCCTCGTCGCCCGCGTCGGAGTCGAAGAGGTCGCAGACCGTCAGCCGCTCGCCCGGGCGCAGGTGGTCGCCGAGCAGGACCGCGCTGCGGCCCAGGTAGCTGCCGAGTTCCAGGATGTCGCCGGTGGTGCCGGCGGTGCTCTGGGAGGACAGCAGGTGCCCGAAGGCGGCCCGGTCGAGGCTGAAGAACCAGCCGGGGATGTCGTCGCGCTTCAGCGGCGCGGGACGGGCGGCGGCGCTCTCGGCAGTGGGCACGGCGGCCTCCAGGGGGACGGCGGGGCGCGGTGGCGGATCACGCCGCGGAGGGGGGACGCCGAGGACGTGAGGCGGATCATCATAGCGACGCCGGGGCCTGCTGGGACCCGGTCTGGAAGGACCTGATTCCGCTTTTTCGTGCCTACGTTCGAGGTATATGGGCCGTTCGGGTCATTTGGGCTGGTCCGACCGTTCGGTCCCCTCGTTCCAGTCGTTCGGCTCGGCCCACTCCGACCGCTCCAGCTCCGCGATGGTCTCGGTCAGCCAGGCCCGTTCGGCGGCGGAGGAGGCCCGGGCGACGAGCAGCATTCCGCGCCGGAAGGGGTTCGGCTCACGCTCGGCGGTGACCGGCAGGCCGTCGCCGTCGTGGAAGAAGCTGCTCGGCGCGGTCAGGAAGGCCAGCCGGCGCCGGAGGACGGCGGCCTGCCGGGCCGGGTCGGCGAGGTGGTGCAGGAACGCGGCGAGCGTGAAGAAGCGGATCTGGTCGGTGATCTCGGCCTGTTCCGGGTCGGCCAGCCGGCGCAGCAGTTCGGCCCGTCCGGCCTCGGTCGGTTCGAGGGTCTGGCGCGGTGCGGCGCCGGTGCCCGGTTCGGTGCGGCGGGACAGCAGGCCGGCCTTCTCCAGGCGGGCGATGGCGGGGTAGAGGGCGCCGTCGCTGACCGGGCGGACGTGGCCGGTCAGGGCGGTGATCCGGGACTTGAGGTCGTAGCCGTGCAGCGGCCGGTCGTACAGGAAGCCGAGGATCGCGAGGGTCAGCACGGTCGAAGCCCTTCCGTCGGAGTGCGCCCGGTGGAGCCGTCATGTTACCTCTTGCCGATATACCTCGAAGCGATGTATCTCTATTCGAGGTTGCCGTCCAGGCCCCGGTCCAGGCCCCGGTCCACGCGCCCCGGGTTCACGACCCGGGTTCACGACCCGGTCCGGGTCTCCCGGTCGGGCTGTCCGGGGAACGGCCGAAGGCGGCCGGAACAGGGGAGGAATCATGCGCGGGCATCTGCCCCGACTCACGGCTCTGGCCGTACCCGTCTACGCGGAACTGCTGTCCGGGGTGGTCGCCTCGGTGATCGGCACCCTCTGGGTGGCCGGCCTCGGCGGTGCGGCGGTCGCCGCCGTCACCCTGGCCGGAACCGTCGAGAACCTGCTGCTCGGGCTCGTCCTGGTGGTCGCCTCCGGCACCAGCGTCCGGCTCTCCCACGCCCTCGGCGCCGGGGACCGGGACGAGGCCGCCCGGACCGGCCGTGCCGCCTGGCGGCTCTGCGCCGTCGGCAGCCTCGCGCTCGCCGTCCCCGGCTTCCTGCTGCGCGACCGGCTGGCAGGCGTCTTCCTGGACGGCGAGGCCGCCGCCCGCGCCGCCGAGTACTTCGCGGTCGCCTTCCCGGCCTTCGCACTCTTCTTCGGCCAGCGCGTCGCCGACGAACTGTTCAAGGGCGCGGGCGACACCCGCACCCCGATGCGGATCGCGCTGCTCTCCAACGCCCTGCTGCTCCTCCTCGATCCACTGCTCATCCTCGGCGCCGGGCCGCTGCCCGCCCTCGGCGTGCCGGGAGCGGCGCTCGCCCTGACGCTCTCCCGGGCGGTCGCCTTCGCCGTCACGCTGCGGCTGCGCGGAGGACAGCGGCGACAGCGGGGAGGGCGGGTATGGCGGGGACAGCGGGGAGGGCGGCCGGGAACCGGGGGAGTGGGTGCGGCGGCGCTGCGGATCGTGCGCGCGGGGGCGCCGTTCGGCTTGGACTTCACCGCCCGGATGGCCGCCGGCGCGGCCCAGCTCGGCCTGGTGGCGGGCTTCGGCGTCGCGGCCGTGGCGGGCTACGGGGTCGGCTACCGGGTGCTGCTCGTCGCCACCATGGCCTTCTACGCGCTGCGCCAGGCCGCCGCGATCGAGGCCGCCCGCCTCACCGGGGCGGGCGCGGTCGACGCGCTGCGCACCCTGCGGCGCGACACCGGACGGCTCGCCGCGCTCCTCGGCGCCGGGGCGGCGCTGCTCTCCGCGACCCTCGCCGCACCGCTGGCCACGCTCTTCACCGACGACCGGGCGGTGGCGGCGCAGTCCGTCGGCTTCCTGCGGATGTCGGCGCTCCAGCTCCTCCCGTACGCGCTGGTGGTGGCCCTCGGCGGCGTCCACCAGGCGGTGGGCGCGGGCCGCCCGCTGGTGCTCGCCGTCCTGGCCGGCCTCGGCGTCCAACTCGCCACCTCGGCGGTCCTGTCGGGTCCGCTGGGAGTGTCGGGCGTATGGCTCGGCCCGGCGGTGGGCGCGGTGCTCCAGCTCGTACTGACGGTGCTGCTCACGCGGCGCCGGACGGTACCGGCCCGGCAGTCGGAGCCGCGGAACCGGACGCAGCCGCACCCGGCGGTGCACGTCTCACCGGCGGACGGCTCACCGGTGCCCGGTGGGCCGCGGCGGGGTCGGCCGGTCGAGTGATGCGCGGCGCCGGAGGAGCCCCCAACCCGCCTCTGCGGCAAGGCCGGTGAGCTGGAGCCCGGAACGGAGCCGGGGTGCGGGCTGTGACAGAGTGGTGGGCATGGCACTCACCCTGGGCGGGCGGCCCGTTCCGCCCCCGCACGCTGACGAACGCACCACGCTGGAAGCCTGGTTGGATTTCCAGCGGGCCACGCTCGCCGGGAAGGTCGCCGGGCTCGACGACCACCAGGTGCGGCTGGCCGCCGTGCCGCCGTCGACGATGACCCTGCTGGGACTGGTCCAGCACCTCGCCGAGGTCGAACGCACCTGGTTCCAGAGGGTGTTCGCCGGTCGCGAGGAGCCGCCGGTGTACGGCACCGACAACCCCGACGGGTACGGGCTGGACCCGGGCCGGGGGATCGACCGGGCGCTCGCGGACTGGCAGGCGGAGGTCGGGCACGGCCGTGAACTGACCGTCGGGGCGTCCCTGGACGCGGCGGGGCCGCTCCCGGAGCGGGCCGCGGCGCTGCTCGGCTTGGAGACCGTCTCGCTGCGCTGGATCCTGGTCCACCTGATCGAGGAGTACGCCCGCCACAACGGCCACGCCGACCTGATCCGCGAGTGCATCGACGGCGTCACCGGGGTGTGACCGGCTCCCGCCGCCGGCCGCTGTGCCGGTCCGGGAGCCGGAGGGCCGGCAGTGTTCCCGCCGCCGCGACGGCGGCCATCGCGAGCGCGGTGGGCGCCAGGGCCGCGCCCGGTTCGGCCCGGCCGGCGGTCGTGGTGGCCAGGGCGATGCCCAGGGCCGGGCCGACGTTGAGCGCGGTCTGCTGGAGGCCGCTCGCGATGCCCGCCTCGGCGGCGGGCGCGCCCCGGACCACCAGCGCGGTGGCCGTGGCCATCACCGGGCCGAAACCGGCGCCGAGCAGAAGGAAGCAGGCGCCGATCGCGACGCCCCCCGAACCGGGGCCCAGCCGGGCGGTGAGCAACGCGCCCGAGGTGAGCAGGGCCATCCCCAGGAGGACGGTGGTCCGCTCGCCGTGACGCCGCGCCAGCCGGGCCGAGGCGGCCGCCGTGAGGATCATCGCCACCGCGAGCGGCGCCGCCCGCACGGCGCTCTGCCACGGGTCGAGCCGCAGCACGTCCTGAAGGTAGTACGTGGCCGGGAAGAGCACGCCCTGGAGTGCGGCCGAGGCCGCGAGCAGGACGCCGAGCGGCAGGGCGACCGTCGGTGAGCGGAGCAGGGCGGGCGGCAGCAGCGGACGGTCGGTGCGCCGTTCGTGCCGGGCCAGCGCGAGGGCGAGCAGCGCGGCCACCGCGAGGCCGAAGGCCGGTCCGGCCGGTCCGTCCGCGTCCGGTACGGCCACCAGGGTCTGGACCAGGCAGGCCAGGGCGAGCCCGAGCAGCGCCGCGCCGGGCAGGTCGAGCCCGGCGCGGAGCTGTTCGGGCCCGGGCCGCACCGCAGGCTCGGCGGGCGGGGCCGGCACGGCGAGCGCCGCGAGCAGCGCGGCCGCGGCGGGCAGGAGGCCGAGCAGGAAGACCGACCGCCAGCCGAAGTGCGCGGTGAGCGCCCCGCCGACCAGCGGCCCGGCCGCCGCGGCGAGTCCGATCGCGGCGGTGCGGACCGCGATCGCGCCGGCCAGCCGCTCGGCGGGCCAGGTGGCCCGCAGCATGCCGAGGGTGGCCGGTTGCAGCAGGGCGCCCGCCACGCCCTGGACCGCGCGCAGCGCGATGACCCAGCCGATGTCCGGTGCGAGGGCGATCCCGGCGGAGCTCGCCGCGAAGCCCGCCACGCCGAGGGCGAAGATCTGCCGGTGCCCGTACCGGTCGCCGAGGCGCCCGGCGAAGACCAGTAGGGCGGCCACGGTGACCAGGTACCCGGTGCCCGCCCACTGGACGGCGGCGACCGACGCGTGCAGGTCGTGCTGGAGGACCGGCCGGGCGACGGTCAGCACGGTGCCGTCGAGGGCGACCAGGGCGGCGCCGGTGATGCTCGCGACGAGGGCGAGCCGCCGGTGGACCCGTGGGGTCACCGGGCGGCCGGGCCGAGGTGGGCGTCGAGGACGGCGTGCAGCAGCGGTTCGACGTCCTCGCCGCCGGTGATGAGCCGCAGGCTGCCCCAGGTGCGTAGTTGGGCAAGGCCGTGCAGGTTGGACCAGAGGGCGGCGGTGGCGGTGGCCGGGTCGTCGGACCGCGGGTGCGCTTCGGCGACCAGGCCGACGAAGGTGAGGAACAGCGGCACGGAGGTGCGGCGCAGCTCCGCTCCGCTGCCCTCCAGCAGGTCGTGACGGAACATCAGCTCGAACATGCCGGGGTTGGCGGCGGCGAAGCCGAGGTAGCCACGGGCGAGTGCGCCGAGCCGGCCGCGGGCGTCGGCGCCGGTGGTGGCGGCGAGGGCGTCGGCACCGGCCAGGGTGTCGGTCAGCCGGCCGAAGCCCTGCTGTGCGATGGCGGCCAGCAGCTCGCGGTGGGTGGGGAAGTAGCGGCGGGGCGCTCCGTGGGACACCCCGGCGTGGCGGGCGATCTCGCGCAGTCCGAGCGCCTGGACGCCCCCGGTGGCCACCAGTTCGACGCCCGCGGCCACCAGTCGGGCCCGGAGGTCCCTGTCCTGATCAGTCATGGGCACTGTCTACCAGCAGGGCGTAGACAGTGTCTACTCGCCTTCGTGCGGACGCCCGGGGCAGAATCGGCGGCATGGACGAAGGCGGCGAGTCGGCCTGTTGGCTGGACCGGGTGTGCCCGGAGTGCGGGCGGCTGCGCGAACGGCCCGGGCCGCAACCGTGCGGGAACTGCGGCGCCGGCGAGGACACGGCACCCGCAGGCGGGTCGCCCGAAGCCGTGGAGCCCGGGGGCACGACGCCCGCGGACCCGCAGACCGGCCCGCACCACCGCTGAACCCGCGCCCGGGCTGAACCCGCGCCCGGGTTGAACCCGCGCGAACGCCGGACCACCGGCCCGGCCGCGAGGCCGGACCGGAGCCGGTCGGCTACTGCTGCGGAGGCTGGTCCCGGAACTGGTTCTTCAGCTGCTCCTGCGCGGAGTCCACCTGGCCGCTGTACTTGCCCTGGGTGCGCTCGTCGACGGCGTCCCCCGCCTTGTCGACGGCCTTGTCGGCCTGGTCCTCGTGGCCCTTCAACAGGCCTTTGAGCTTATCCAACATGGACATGTGGTCACACTCCCGGATGAGACGGCCCTACCCCTCCAATATCACCGCGCATCGCCCGACGCGCATCCCACAGGTGCGCGGCGGGGCTTGGCAAGGCGATTCCGGTCATGTCAAATCGTGAGTTCACGTCCCGTCGGAAGGAGTCGCCCTGATGCTGCGCACCCGTCGCTCGACCTCCCCGCTCGACCGTTCCACCGCGACCAACCGCTCTGCCCGGTCCGGCAGTTCCAGCCCGTTACGGCGCCCGCGTGCCGTCGCCGCCCGGCGCGGCGCCGGCGCCGCGCTGACCGTCGCCGCCCTGGTCACCCCGCTGCTGCTGGCCGGTGCCGGGAGCGCGGCGGCCGACCCGGACCCGGCGCGCAAGGGCGCCAAGCTGGCCGCCCGGCTGGTCGAGGCCAGTGACGCCGAGACCGCCCACGACACCCTGGCCGCGCTGCAGCGGATCGCCGACCGCAACGGCGGTACCCGGGTGGCCGGTTCGAAGGGGCACGACCAGTCCGCGCAGTACGTCTACGAGCAGGCGCGGCGGGCCGGGCTCAAGGTGTCCAAGCAGGAGTTCGAGTACACCTTCTTCGAGGCCCGTACCCAGCGGCTCGACGTGGTGTCCCCGAAGGCCGGGTCGGTGCCGGTGACCGCCATGACGTACTCGGTGAGCGGCCCGGACGGTGGCGTGACCGCCGAGCTGGCGGTCGCCCCGGTCGGCGCCACCACCGGCTGCGCGCCCACCGACTACCCGGCGGGCGGATTCACCGGGAAGGTCGCGCTGATCCGGCGCGGCGGGTGCAGTTTCGCCCAGAAGCAGGCCGCCGCGGCGGCCGCGGGCGCGGCCGGGGCGCTGATCTACAACAACACCGAAGGTGAGCTCAGCGGGACCCTCGGGGAGCCGACGGCCGGGAAGGTCCCGACCGGCGGGATCACCCAGGCCGCCGGGGAGGCGCTGGCCGCCCAGGCCGCCGCCGGGCCCGTCCGGGTGACCCTCGACCTGCGCACCTTCATGGAGCCGCGCAAGACCTGGAACGTCATCGCCGAGACCCGGGGCGGTGACCCGGCGAACACCGTGATGGTCGGCGCCCACCTCGACTCCGTCCCGGCCGGGCCCGGCATCAACGACAACGGCTCCGGCTCGGCGGGCATCCTGGAGGTCGCGAAGAACCTCAACGTCCACCCGGTGAAGAACAAGGTCAGATTCGCCTGGTGGTCCGCCGAGGAGTTCGGCCTCAAGGGCTCCGAGGCGTACGTGAAGTCGCTCTCCGAGGCGGACCGGAAGAAGGTCCGGCTCTACCTCAACTTCGACATGATCGCCTCCCCCAACTACGCACAGTTCGTCTACAACGGCTCCGGCAGCGCCGGCGGCGGCTCGGGCCCCGAGGGCTCGGCGCAGATCGAACGGGACATCACCGGCTACCTGGACGGCCTCGGCCTGCCGCACGACCCGACCGCCTTCGACGGCCGGTCCGACTACGGTCCGTTCATCGACGCGGGCATCCCGGCCGGCGGCACCGACACCGGCGCCGAGAAGATCAAGTCCCCGGAGCAGGCGGACCGTTACGGCGGCACGGCGGGCGCGGCCTACGACTCCTGCTACCACAAGGCCTGTGACAACCTGGGCAACATCGACATGGAGGCCTTCGACGTCAACATCGACGTGATCGCCCACGCCGTCGGTACCTACGCCTGGGACCTCTCCTCGCTCCAGCGGCCGGTACCGGCCCAGGGCCCGGCCGGGAAGTCGGCGGCGGCCGGGAGCGGCCCGGGTATCAGCGGCGACCACGCCCACGGGGTGACGGCCTGACGCCCGGGTGGGCCCGCCGCCGTCCGCACGCGGCGGGCCCACCCGCCCGACGTACCCGCCGAACCCGACGTGCGCTCCGAGTACGCCGCACGCGATCGCGCCATCCGCTCCCTCCCCTCCGCCAAGCCGTCGTCACCCCCGGTGGGTGCCGGCGCGGCCACCGTAACGGAGCCCACTGACAATCCGGCCCCGGGCCTGTACGGTGCCGCGCGGAGCGCACCCGCCGAGACCCGATGGGTGCGCCGAGCCCGGTCCTGCCACCATGGGACCGAGATCACGACACCGTGACACCCTCGGAGGAGTCAGCAACATGAGCACGCACTACGACGTCGTCGTCCTCGGCGCGGGCCCCGGCGGCTACACCGCCGCCGTCCGTTCGGCCCAGCTGGGCCTGAAGGTCGCGGTCATCGAGGCCAAGTACTGGGGCGGCGTCTGCCTCAACGTCGGCTGCATCCCCTCCAAGGCCCTGCTGCGCAACGCCGAGCTCGCCCACATCTTCACCAAGGAGGCCAAGACCTTCGGCATCAAGGTCGAGGGCACGGTGACCTTCGACTTCGGCGAGGCCTTCCGCCGCAGCCGGTCGGTGGCCGACGGCCGGGTCAAGGGCGTCCACTACCTGATGAAGAAGAACGGCATCACCGAGTACGACGGCTGGGGCACCTTCGTCGACGACCGCACCATCCAGGTCGCGCTGAGCGGTGGCGGCTTCGACGTGGTCACCTTCGACCACTGCGTGATCGCCGCGGGCGCCAGTACCCGTCTGCTGCCCGGCACCAGCCTGAGCGACCGGGTGGTGACCTACGAGGAGCAGATCCTCACCGAGGAGCTGCCGGAGAGCATCATCATCGCGGGCGCCGGCGCGATCGGCGTCGAGTTCGCGTACGTGCTGCACAACTTCGGCGTGAAGGTCACCATCGTCGAGTTCCTGGACCGCGTGGTGCCGCTGGAGGACGTCGAGGTCTCCACCGAACTCGCCAAGCAGTACCGCAAGCTGGGCATCGAGGTGCTGACCTCCACCCGGGTCGAGTCGATCGACGACAGCGACCCGAGCGCCAAGGTCCGGGTGACCGTCACCAAGGACGGCGAGCAGAAGGTGCTGGAGGCCGACAAGGTGCTCCAGGCGATCGGCTTCGCGCCGCGCGTCAACGGCTACGGCCTGGAGAACACCGGGGTCAAGCTGACCGACCGCAACGCCATCGCAGTGGACGGCCGCGGCCGTACCAGCGTCGACCACATCTTCGCCATCGGCGACGTGACCGCCAAGCTGATGCTCGCGCACGCCGCCGAGACGATGGCCGTGATCGCCGCCGAGACCATCGGCGGGGCCGAGACCATGGAGGTCGACTTCGCCATGATCCCGCGCGCCACCTACTGCCAGCCGCAGATCGCCTCCTTCGGCTACACCGAGGCGCAGGCCCGCGAGCTGGGGTACGACGTCAAGGTCGCCAAGTTCCCGTTCACCGCCAACGGCAAGGCGCACGGCCTCGGCCACCCGATCGGCTTCGTCAAGGTCATCAGCGACGGCAAGCACGGCGAGCTGCTCGGCGCGCACCTGATCGGCCCGGAGGTCACCGAGCTGCTGCCGGAGCTGACGCTGGCCCAGCAGTGGGACCTGACCGTCCACGAGGTCGCCCGCAACGTGCACGCCCACCCGACCCTGGGCGAGGCGGTCAAGGAGGCCATCCACGGCCTCGCCGGTCACATGATCAACATGTGACGCACCGCTCCCGCCACCCGTCCGTGCCCCGCCGAGCAGCCGCTCCGCGGGGCACGGCCGTCTCCCCGGCGGCCGGAGCTTCCGGAGGTGCCGCGCGTGGCGCGGGCGCTCAGGCCCGCCCCGCGATCAGGCCGAGGCCGCCGTCGAAGCGCCGGTAGAGCACCCGGCCGCGTCCGTTGACCGGGTGGGCGAAGAACAGGAACGGCAGTTCCGCGCCCGCCAGCCGGTCGACGGCCTGGGCCTCGGTCAGCCGCGGCGCGCCGTGCGGGCTGAGGGTGATCGGCGAGGTCCTGCGGCCGGGCGGGCGGGCGGGGAGGGTACGGGCGAGGCGGTAGCCGGTCGGTCCGACCCGGTAGACGACGGCGTCGGTCTCGGTCGCCGGATCGGTGAAGAGGTGGATGTCGTAGTCCATCGCGTCCATGGTCCGGGCGGCGGCCTCCGGCGAGCACCACACCAGGGCCGGCTCCTTGCGCCGGACGACCCTGAGCGCGCGGCCGGCCGGGGCAGCCGCGCCGGTCGCGCCGGTCGTGGAGCCGGCGGCGGCGGCGTCGGCCGGACCGGCGGGCGCCGACGCGCGGTGGGCGGGCCACGGGCGCGGCGCCCAGGCGCCGGTGACGGCCCGGATCCTGGCGCGCAGCGCCTCGGCCGCCCGGTCCAGGGAGTCGCCCGGCCGGGCCGCGGCCTCCTGGACGCGGATCCGCCGGCCGTCCACCTCCGCGTTCACCTGCGCCAGCACGCCCCCGGCCACCGCCGCGAGCCTGACCCGCAGGGCCTCCACCAGCGTGCCCACCCCCGGGGCGACCGCCGCCGCGGCCACCCGGGCCCGGGCCTCGGCCAGGGCCTCGCCCGGCAGTCCCTCGAACAGCCCATCGAACGCCCCCACCGCGACCAACTCGCCCATCACCAGGCCCTTCCACTCCCGTCCGGCGGGTACCGGCGCGTACCGGCGACCAGAATCCCCACCGCCCGGCCGTCCGGGCCAGGGCCCAAGGACCCCACCCCGGGGGCCGGGCGGACCAGTGCCGCTCCGGGAGAAGGGAAGCGGGGGAAGCCGGGGAAGCCGGGGGAGGCGGGAGGCCGCCCCCGAGGAGTGGGGAGTCGGCCCGGCCGACATACCACACCGGGGGAGACACCGCGGCAGAGCGCGGTCCGGCGGCGCCGGCCGCCCACCACCA
>NZ_JBHTRF010000026.1:99520-112600 GCF_042796115.1 Kitasatospora sp. NPDC056446
CCGGGGGCCTGTCTGTTGTTTTAAAACGGGGGGGGGGGGGTCGGGGGGGGGGGGGGGGCCCCCCCCCGGGGGGTGGGTTCCGCCCCCCCGCCCCACCCCCCACTCCGGCCGGGTCAGAGGCGGAACGGGTTCCCGCCCTGAGCGGCGATCAGGTACCAGGCGGTCGTGCCGGTGTGCAGGGAGGAGTAGTAGAGGTCCCCCTGCCCGGTGTCCAGGCCGTCCCGGGACGCCGCCACGATCCCCTTGCCGTCCGCGTTCGGGGCGCTGGTCTGTGCCTTCTGCAGGGTGGCCAGCAGCACGCCGGCCTTGGCGCCGTCACCGGCCGCCCCGCGGGCGTTGTAGGCGGCCAGCAGGTGGGCGGTGCCCTCGAACCAGACCTTGGAGGTGTCCTTGCCGCTGAAGCTGACGCCCTTGAAGGGGCCGTCGGTGACGGCGAGCCGGCCGGCCGCCCAGTCGACGGCCGTCCCGTAGGCCGGGTCGAGGGTGGCCAGGAAGCTCCAGGTCTGGACGTCCTCCGGCTCGTAGTCCTCGTTGACCGTCACCCCGTCCAGGCCGGTGCCGGTCCACAGGTGGCCGTTGGCGGTCCGCATGGACCGGACGAACGCGAACGCCTCGTCGGAGCGGTCCTTCCAGACCTGGACCCCGGTGACGTTGTTGAGCATGGCGAAGAACGCGCCGGTGTCGATGTTGTGCTCGGTCGCCTTCCACGTGATCTTGGTGGGCACCGAGCCGGGGGTCTCGGACTGGACCTGGCCGCCGGTGTAGCCGCCGACGCCGCGGCTGTCGTGCGCGTTGTTCTGGATCCAGCCGGCGATGTCCAGGGCCCCGTACAGGAACGACTGCTGCCCGGTCGCCTTGTAGAGGCGGGTGAGCGCCATGCCCGCCCAGGCCATGTTGCCGGTGTAGACGGAGTACCCGCCCACGTACGGCGTCCCGGCGGGCGTCACGAACGGGTCGGGCTCGTACGAGGCGCGCAGCCGCCCGTCCACCAGCTGGGGGTCGTGGGCCTGCGCGTAGAGCAGGCTGTTGCCCAGGGCGACGGCGTGGCTGAGGTTGCTGCCGGTGGGGCGCTGCAGCAGCGCGGTGATGACCAGGGCGTTGTCGTAGGTGAAGGACGCCTGGAAGCCGCCGGCCGGGAACGCGGAGCTGTCGAAGTAGCCGCCCTGGTAGCTGCGGGGGATCCGCAGCTTCTCGTCACCGGTGCCGTACTTGTCCATGGCCTGGGTGAGGAAGGAGTAGGCGCCGTCGACGGAGGCCGGGGCGGGCCCGGGCGGGGTCGGGGGCGTGCGGGGCACCGGGTTGTGGGCGATGACGTTCTGGATGAGTGCCCAGCCCGGGAAGTCCATCATGACGACGCCGAGGCGGTTGGCGGTGTTCCCGATCGGGCTCGCGGGGTCGTTGAGGTAGCCCAGCAGCCCGATGTTGACGCCGTCCGTCACGTTGCCGAAGTCGTCCGAGTACCCGCCGGCGTACTGGATCGGCCGGTTCCCGGGGACGGTGGAGGCCGAGGTGTACGTCACGTACACGGCCTTGGCGTCCTCCGGGGCCGTCGCGTTCGCGGCGGCCTCCAGGTTGGTCTTCACCAGGGCCAGCTTGGAGACCGTGGTCGGGGACTGGTAGTGGTCCTCGATGTGGCCGGCGTAGTTGTCGATCCCGAGGCCGTAGTCGCCTCCGGCGGGGCCGTCGTAGTTGGTCAGGACGATGTGGCCGCGGGTCTCCATGAGCATCGGGACGGCGCTCTTCTGGACGGTGAACCCGCCGGTCCGGTTCTGCGCAGGGTCCGGCGTCGTCACGTTCAGCTGGACCGACGGCGCGTAGAACAGGCCGGGGTACCGCTTGAGGTAGTCGCAGAAGATGACCATGTTCGACTGCTGGGTGACCGAGAGGTCCCCCGGGAACGTCCACGGGACGTTGCCGGTGCAGCTGTTCGACGGCGCGGAGGGGGCGTCGTCCTTGCAGCCGCCGAGCCCTCCCACGCACTCCGCCTTGAGGCGCATCAGGATCGTCTCGCCGGGGTGCTGCCGGAGGAAGTCCTGCGACCTCTGCAGCACGTCGTCGAAGTTGGCCTGCTGGTAGTAGGCGCCGTGGTGGATCGCGAACTTGTTGCTCTCGACGATCCGGACCCGGACGTCGACGGCGCGGATACCGGCGTTCAGCTGGGCCGCCAGGGTCCGGCCGCTGTCGCCGAAGTCCTGCTGGGTCTGCACGTAGTCGCCGCCGTGGATGGCGTTCGTCTCGTGGGTGCCGGGTACGGACATCCGGGCCAGCGAGGTGGAGCCCGGGACGGCGCTCATCCAGTCGGTGAGCGGGGTGGGGCCGAGGTTGTTGAAGGCGTCGGCGACGGTGCTCCCGACCGCGGCGGCGGACTGTGCCGCCACGAGCGGGCCGGGCAGCAGGAGCGCGAGTGCGACGAGGAGTCGCGCGACCGTGCGCGCGACGCCTCCCGCTCCGCGCGCGGGGGCGAGCGGTGTTTCGGGCATGGGTTCTCATTCCTCCGGACCGGACGGGCCGACCGGCCCGTCCCGGCGGAGACCACGGGGCGCGGGCCCCGCCGGGTTCAGCCGGATCCGGGCCCGCGGAGGAGCGGTCAGCGGGCCCCGGACCCGACGCCCGGCCACCCCTTTCCGCCCGGTGACGGGAGGGTTTCGGGAGGCCGTCGGACAGGTTTCCCGGAGGCGTCCGGAGGGTGTCGCCAGGCCGTCAGGAGGGTGTCGGGCGGGCGCCGGGCGGCCGGGGTCCGGGGCGGCCCGGTCAGTGCAGCCGGGTCCGCAGCCAGCCCTTGACCTCCGGGGTGACGGGGTCGGTGAGGTCGGCGAACTCCTCGTGCTTCAGCAGGAACTTGGCGACGTACGGGCAGATCGGCACGATCCGCTTCCCGGTCGCGCGCACGTCCGTCAGGGCCTCCTGCACCAGGCGCGAGGCGAGGCCCTGCCCGGCGAAGGCCTCGTCGATCTCGGTGTGGAAGAAGACGCGCTGCTCCTCGTGGTCCCGGTACTCGGTGAAGCCGGCGAGCCCGCCGTCGACGAGGATCTCGTACCGGTTCCGGTCGTCCGCCCGCTCGACGACGACGGTGCTGGGAGTGGTCACGGGGTGGCCCTTCGCTCGCGGTGCGTGCCGGCGGGGCGGCGAAGGGCCCCTCCGGCACAGGTCAGCGGGAATCCTGCCAGGCCACCCGGCCCCGGGCCATCCCGGCCCCAGGTCATTCCGGCCCCAGGCCATCCCGGCGCGTCCGCGTCGGGAAGCCGGTGCGTCACGGAGCCTCCCGGCCCGGGCGGTCGGGCGCGCCGCGGCTGCGCAACTCGCCGAGCACCGCCCAGGCGACCGACACCACCGGCACCGCGACCACCGCGCCCAGGACCCCCGCCAGCACGGCGCCGCCCGCCACCGACACGGCGATGGCCACCGGATGGATCCGCACCGACCAGCTGAGCACCAGCGGATGCAGCAGGTGGCCCTCGATCTGGCCGATGACCACGATCAGTGCGAGCACCAGCAGCGCGACCACCGGGCCGCGCGCGGCGAGCGCGACCACGGCGGCGACGGCCAGGGCGATCGGGGAGCCGATCAGCGGCACGAGCGTCGCCGCGAACTCCAGCACCATCAGCGGCATGACCAGCGGCACCCCCAGGATCGCCAGCGCGATGCCCACCAGCACGGCGTTGGAGGCGGCCACGATCAGCACGCCCCGGGTGTAGCCCGCGAAGGTGCGCCAGGCGGCGCGGCCGGCGCGGTCCCAGCCGGAGCGGCTCCGGGCCGGCAGCTGCCGCTGCGCCCAGGACCACATCCGATCGCCCGAGTGCAGGAAGAACACCGAGCAGAACACCGCGAGCGCCAGCCCGGTGACCAGCTCGACGATCCGGCCGGCCCCGCTGAGCGCGGTGCTGAGCAGCGCGGAGCGGTGAGCGGAGACGAAGTCGCCGATCTTGGACCGCAGATCGGTGACCGTGCCGGGCCGCAGGTGGAAGGGGGAGCCGGTGAGCCAGCGGTCGATCCGGCCGAGGCCGCCGCGCAGTTCGTCGCCGAGCCGGCCCCACTCGTCGGCGATGGTCGTGCCGACCAGTGCCAGGACCCCGCCGACGACCAGCAGGGTGCACAGGAAGGTGAGCAGGACGGCGAGCGCGCGGGGCGTCGCCCGGGCCAGCAGGTCGACCAGCGGGCGGAGGACGGAGGTGAGGACCAGTGCCAGGAACAGTGCGACGACCGGGAGTTCCAGCAGCGCGAGGACGCCGACGACCAGGTAGGCGGCGAGCCCGAGCAGCGCCAGCCGCCAGGTGTACCCGGCGGTGGTCCGCAGCCCGGAGGGCACGCGTTCCCCGGACGGGACCGGCCCGGGGCCCGGTGCCCCCGCCCGGGGCCGGCGCGCCGGCAGCCGGGGGCGGCGGCTGCCCAGCGGCACGGGCCGGCGGTCGGGTCCGGCGCCGTTCGGTCCCACGGGCGGTCTCCTCGGGCTCGGCGGGGGGTGTCGTCCCACGCCCCGACGGCCCGGGAGGCGGGGGTTCGCTCCGTGACGGTCGCGCAGCGCGTCGAACCGCACCGGAGCGCGCCGAACCGAACCGCAGCGGTCCGTCCGGGGGGGGCGGGGCCGGGGCCGGGGCCTGCCGCCGGCGGGTGGAACGCGGGCTACCGCGCGCCGGCCGCCAGGGCCTCGCGCACGGTGATCAGGCAGGGATCGCAGTAGCGGTCCGGCCCGGGCGCCTCGGCGGCGGCGTCCCCCGCCGGGACGACGCGCTGGGAGGGCTCCAGGAACCGCCCGCACAGGGACGAGTTCGCGTCGTCCTTCGCCACCACGTGCCACACCACGGCGGGCGGTGACACCGCCGGGTCGTGCTCGGCCCACATCTCGTACACGGCGCTACCTCCGGGATCGCTGGGGGCTCGGTCAGTCCATGCAACCCCGGGGTCCGCCGAACGGCCACCGGGCCAGGCCCGGTGGGATGGTTGTGGCCCGGCCCCGCCGCCTGCCGGCCCGGCCCCGCCGCCTTCCGGCCCCGGCCCCGGCCGGCGGGCCGCCCGTCGCATTCGGCCGTTGTTCAGCGTCGCGTGGTCCCGGCGATGATCTCCGACCGCTCCCGGTACGTACCGTCAGGGCCCCCACCACTTCCGGGAGCGAACATGCACGACAACCACGACTCCGGGCGCGCGTGCGAGTGCCCGCGCACGGCCGACCTCGACGGGGACGGACCGGCCGCGGCCGGCCGGCGCCGGTTCCTGCGCGGGGCGGGCCTGTTGGGGGCCGGGCTCGGGTCCGCGGGGCTGGGCCTGCTCGGCGCGGTGCCCGCGCAGGCGGCCGGGCCCGGGGCGGCGGGCGGGACGGGCGCGGAGCCGGGGAAGGCGAAGCAGGGGAAGGGCCACGGCCGCTGGCAGCCCGACCCGGACGCCCGGCAGTTCACCGTCGTCGTCATGCCGGACACCCAGTACCTGTTCGACCAGGACCGGATCCACCCGGCGCCGCTGGAGGCGTCGGTGCGCTACGTGCTGGACGGCGGGGTCAACCGCGAGGACGGGACGGACGACAACATCGTCTTCCTGGCCCACCTCGGCGACGTCACCGAGAACGGTCTGGCCGTCGAGTACGCGGCCGTCTCCAAGGTGTTCGGCCTGCTCGACGACGCGGGAGCGGCCTACGGGGTGCTCGCGGGCAACCACGACGTCCGCTCGTCGACCGACGACCAGCGCGGCGGCACCCCGTACCTGGAGGCCTTCGGCCCGGCGAGGGCCGCCCGCACGTCCGGCTACCGGGGCTCCAGCCCGGACGGCTACAACACCTGCCACGTGTTCCGGGCGGGCGGCCGCGAGTGGATGCTGCTCTCCTTGGACTGGCGGCTCTCCGACGCGGGCTTCGCCTGGGCGAACGCGGTGATCGCCGCCCACCCGAAGCTGCCGGTGATCCTCACCACCCACGAGCTGGCGTACGCCGACGACAGCGGCCGGGCGGAGCTGTCCGACTACGGCAAGCGGCTCTGGGACCGGCTGATCAGCGGCAACGACCAGGTCTTCCTCACCGTCAACGGGCACTACTGGCCGCCCGGCCGGACGGTGCTGAAGAACCGGGCCGGCCATGACGTCCACGTCCACATCACCAACTACCAGGACCGCTACTACGGCGGCGCGGCGATGGTCCGGGCGTACCGTTTCGACCTCGACCGGAACACGATCGACGTGTCGACCTTCTCGCCGTGGATCCAGGAGATCGCGGCCGAGGAGCGCAACACGCTGGCCGCGCAGCAGGCCGAGCTGACCTCGGACGTGGACCGCTTCTCGCTCGCGGTCGACTTCGACCGGCGCTTCGCCGGCTTCGCCCCCGTGCCGCGGCGCCCGGCCCGCCGGGCGGGCGACATGCTGGTCCGGGACACCGCGGCCTACTGGCGCTTCGACGGCGGTGGCGGCGACGGTACGGCCGTCTCCGCGCAGCAGGTCGTCAAGGACCTGACGGGGCAGGGCAACGACCTGCTGCGGCAGAGCGCCCCGGGCACCCCGGACACCGCGCTCACCTGGTCCTCCGACCACCACCCGGACCAGCCGGGACACGGCAGCCTGCTGTTCCGGGGCACCCGCTCGCCGGTGCGCGGCGGCTACTTCCAGACCGCGCCGACCGCGCCGCTGAACCGGGAGACCTTCGACCGGGGCTTCACCGTCGAGGCCTTCTGCCGGCTGCCCGCCGACTGGGACTCCGGGCAGAGCCGCTGGTCCGCGCTGCTCAGCCGCTGGGGGACGGCGGGCGAGGCGGGCCGCAGCGGCCCGGGGACGGACGCGGAGGAGCCGGTCGTGACGCTCAGCCTCTCTGAGGCTCCGGCACTGCAGTGGTGCGTGTACCCGCTCAACCAGACCGGTTCGTCGACCTGTTGGGGGCACCAGCTGCCGCTCGACACGTGGTGGCACGTCGCGGTCGTCAACGACGGGAAGCTCAGCCGGATGTACGTGGACGGCTGCGAGGTGGCGCGCAACCCGGCGACGCCCGCGGTCGGGCTGGCCACGCTGGGACGCCCGTGGATGCTGGGCGGCTACTCCTACGCGGGGGTGCTGGACAAGGTGTTCCACGGGTACGTCGGCGACGTCCGGATCGTGCGGCGGGCGCTGCGGGTGGGGGAGTTCATGACCGCCTGACCGTTTGGCCTGCCTGACCGTCCGACCCGCTCGACCGTCCGACCCGCTCGACCGTCCGACCCGCCTGACCGCCTGACCCGCCCGACCATCTGACCGCCCGACCGGCGCGGGAAGGCCGGCGCGGGAAGGCCGGCAGCGCCGGGCCCTCGACGAGGACCCGGCGCTGCCGGGGGTGCCGTGCCCGCCTGGTGGGGTGTCAGGCGCGGTGGCCGCGCCGGCGGCGGGCGAGGAACACCGCGCCGCCGCCGACCGCGAGCAGCGCCACGGCCGTGACCGCGATCGGCAGGGTGCCGGAGTCCGCGCCGGTGACGGCCAGGGCCGGGCCGGACGCGCTGCCGGTCGGCGCCGCGACGGCGGTGCCGCCGCCGGAGCCGTCCGTCGGGCCGGCCGGGGCCGAGGAGGAGCCGGTCGGCTGCCCGGTCGTCGGCTGCCCGGTCGGGGTGGCCCCGCCGGCGGGCTGGCCGGTGGCCGGGTCGAGCAGGAGGGTGGCCGGCTGCGGGCTCTTGAAGTCGAACATGCCCTCGATGGAGCCGGCCTGCTCGTCGAAGGAGGTGTCGCCGATCCGGCCGGTCTTCCAGTTGTCCTCGACGAAGCGCAGGACCGAGGACTGGTCGGTCGCCGTGTGGTCCACGAAGTTCGCCCGGGCGTACGGCGAGAGCACCATCAGCGGCAGGCGCGGGCCGTAGCCGCAGCGGTCGGCGAAGCCGCCCCGGCCGGCGTCCTTGCCGCACTGGCCGGCGCCGCCGAGGCTGTCGTTGGCGGCGTCCCGCGAGCCGTTGACGGGCTCGGCGAACTTGTGGTCGTACCAGCCGTCCGAGTCGTCGTAGGCGACGACGACGGCGGTGGAGGCCCAGTCCTTGGACTTCTGGAGCTTGTTGAGGGTGTCCACGACGAAGTGCTGCTCGTCCAGCGGGTCGGAGTAACCCGCGTGGCCGTCCTGGTAGTTCGCGGCCTTGAGGTAGCTGACGGCGGGCAGGCTGCCGTGCTGCAGGGCGGCGTCGAAGTCGGTGAGGTCGTACTGGTGGTTGGCCAGGCCGTCGTGGCCGATCTCGGCGACGTCCTTGGGCGCCAGGTGCTTCGGGTTCGCCGTGGACTTGTAGTACTGGAACGGCTCGTGGTGCGGGTTGTAGTCGGTCTGGGACGCGCCGACGATGTTGGCGTGCGCGGCGCCGCAGACGGCCTTGCCGTCCTTGGCGTCGGTCGGCTTGAAGCCGCCCTGGAACCAGCCCCAGCTGACGCCCTTGTCGTTCAGCAGGTCGCCGATGTTCTTCCCGGTCATCACCAGCTGGTTGTGCTGGGGGTTGGAGCACTCGTCGTAGCCCGGGTCCGGGTCGTTGATGACGGTGCCGACGCCGTCGGCGTCCGGGGAGGCGACCACGTAGGCGTCCGTGGTCTTCTGCCCGGTCTTCGGGTCGACCGGGTAGCCGCCGTGGGTCTGGCCGGAGACCAGGTTGAGCGCGCCGGGGGTGGACGGGCCGTAGGTGGTGCCGAAGGAGTTGTCGCTCATCGCGAAGCGCTGGGCGTAGTTCCACAGGGCGGTGACGGTGTTGCCGTCGTAGTAGTCCATCACCAGACCGGGCTGGGTGAACATCGGGGCCTTGCAGTTCTCGACGTCCGTGTGCTCGACGAACTTGTCCATCTTGCCGCGGTCGAAGGCGAGTTGCTCGTCCTTGTAGGTGTGGTCCTGGTCGCAGGTGACGGCCTGGGCCGGGCCGAGGCGCTTCGGGTTCGTGCCGTTGGGGTTGCGGTGGAGCAGGTCGTCGGAGAGGCCGTCGACCTTCGGGGTGCCGGGCTTGGCGGTGAACCGCACCTTGTCGTCGGCGGTGTTGGCCGCGTCCGGGTAGGTGCCGAAGTAGTGGTCGAAGGAGACGTTCTCCTGGAATACCACCACCAGGTGCTTGATCGGGGTGGCGGTCTGCGGGCCGTCCGCGGCGAAGGCGGCGGGCGCGCCGCCGAGGGCCGCCAGCGAGGCCGCGCCGACCAGGGCGGCGCCGGAGCGGAGCCATCGGGTGCGGGTGGGAGGTGCGTACATGGTTGGTACCTCGAACGTCAGGTTCTTCGATGTCGGTTTCGGGGCCCCGCCGCGTGGATCTTGGGGCGGCGGGGCGGCAAGAAGCTAGACGGGCGAGGTGAACGGGGGTTTACGTGTACATGTGAACCCTGGATGGACCGGCGCGGCCGCCCGCCGGCTCAGTAGCCCGGGGTGTCGCGGGACTCGGCGGCGGCCTTCAGGTCGTGCAGCCAGCCTTCGAGGCCCTGGCGGAGGATCTCGGTCGCGGCGGGCACGGCGGCGTCGACCTGGGGGCCGGTGTGGGTCTCCTCGGTGCGGACCAGGACGCCGCCGTCGACCGGGGTGAAGTTCCATACGTGGACGCCGTCGATGTGCAGCCCCTCGGCGTCGGCGGGGCCGGTCCAGCGGATGCAGGAGCCCGGGCGCAGCTGCCGGACGGTCGAGGTGATGTCCAGGGTGGTGGCCGTGGTGGCGGGGCTCGGGGGCAGCGGGGTGGTCCAGTGGAACGCCGAACCCCGGCGGAGGGGGCCGTGGTCGAGGCGTTCGGCGGTCGCCACCGGGGTCTGCCAGGACGGCCAGCGGGCGATGTCGGTCTGGATCCTCCAGACGGTCCGCAGCGGTGCGTGGATCACGGCCTCGGTCCGGTAGCGGACCCGGGCGTCGGGGTCGACGCCGGCCCCGCGGCAGGTCAGGGACGCGCCGGGGCGGGCCGGGACGGCGGCCCCGGCGGGCGCGGCGGCGGAGCCGAGCAGGCCGAGGACGAGCGGGACGGTGACGAGGGCGGCGCGGGCGCCGGTGCTGCGGGCGCGGGTGCGGCGGGTGGCGGACATGGGGCTCCCCTTGGTCGTGGTGGTCAGCGCGGCCGTCGCGGTTGTGGCGGCCGTCGGGAATGGCGCGGGGGGATGAGCCTCGCCGGTTCGGCTAGAGACTCATGCGTTCGTGAGAAGTTGTAACTGACGGGCGGGCAGGCGGTCAAGGGGCATCGTGATACCGTCTAACGAAAGCGTGGACATATAGTCGAACGATGCGAGGAGCGGGCAGGCCATGGCGAAGACGGGCGCGGACACCCCGCGGGAGCGCTACCGGGCCCAACTGCGCGAAGAGGTCAAGAAGCACGCCTGGGAGCAGATCGCCACGGCCGGCGCCTCCGCTCTCTCCCTCAACGCGATCGCCAAGCAGATGGGCCTGAGCGGTCCCGCGCTCTACCGCTACTTCGCCGGCCGCGACGAACTGATCACCGAGCTCGTCCGGGACGCCTACCGCAGCCTCGCCGACACCCTCGCGGCCGCCGCCGCGGCGGGCGCCGACCTCGCCGGGCTGGCGCGCGCCCTGCGCGGCTGGGCCCTGGCCGACCCCCAGCGGTACTTCCTGGTCTACGGCACCCCCGTCCCCGGGTACCACGCGCCCGCGGACACCACCGCCATCGCCGACGAGATGATGCGGACGCTGCTCGCGGCCTGCGTGGCGGCTGCCCCGGACGAGCCCGGTGTCCCGGACGAGCCCGGTACCCCGGACGCGCCCGGGGCGCGGTTCGACGCCCACCTGGACACGCACCGGCACTGGGTCGGCGACCACCCCGCCGGCTCCGCCGCGCTCCACCGCTTCCTGGCCTTCTGGACCCGACTGCACGGCGTCCTCTCCCTGGAGCTCGCCGGGCACTTCACCGGCATGGGCTTCGACCCCGGGCTGCTCTTCGAAGCCGAGCTGGCCGGCCTGCTGGCGCCCCGGGTCTGACCGCCGCCGGGCGCGGCTCCCCGGCCGACCGGCCGGCCCGGATCGCCCGAGGTCACTCCCCGGGCGGGCACGCGCGGCGCGTCGGGGCGTGTACGGCCGGTCGCACTCCGACCGGGACGGGCGCGCACGGCCGCCGGACGTTCACAGAACCCACACGCCGGGTAGTTGACCGGCTGCAGCGAGTGGACAGGGGGTGGGGTCAGGGAGTCGCGATGTCGGAACACGATCAGCTCGGCGCGCGCGCCGGTTCGGACGGGCGTCCGGCCCGTCCGTCACGGGTGCCGCACCAGACCCCGGCGCCCGGAAGCGATGCCCGGGAGGCGCCGTCCGGCCCCGGGGACGGCGATGCCGAGGCGCCCTGGCCCGACCGGATGCTCCCGCTGCTGCGCACCCCGACGGCCGAGCGCCGACTGGCGCCGGGCCCGGCCTGCGCCGAGCCGCCCGGGCCCGCCGAACCGGCCCGGGTCCTGGACCTGGCCCTGCTGGTGGGGGAGCTGCTGCTGGCCAGCGGCGAGGCGGCGGAGGATGTCGAGGCCGCGATGCTCGCCGTCGCGCGCGCCTACCGGATCCACCCGTGCGATCCGCAGGTCACCTTCACCCGGGTGGCGATCTCGTACCAGCCGGGGGCCTCCGAAGCGCCGCTGACCGCCGAGTGCTCGGTCCGCCGCCCGGCCGGCGACTACGCGCGACTGGCCGCCGTCTTCCGGCTGGTCACCGAGGTCACGGCGGGCGGGATCACCGTCCGTGACGCCCACGCCCGCCTGGTGGCCGTCCACCGGCGCAGCCGCCGCTACCCCGCCCGGGTCCTCCTGCTGTGCTGCGCCCTGCTGGCCGGGGCCGCGACCCTGCTGGTCGGCGGCCGGACGGACGCCCGGGCCTGGCTGGTGTTCGCCAGCGCCGTCGTCGCGGCCCTGGCGGGCGACCGGCTCTCGGCCCTGGTGGCGCGCCACGACCTCCCCGCCTTCTACCAGTTCGTGGTGGCGGCGACCCCGGCCGCCGTGACCGGCATCCTGCTGTCGTTCAACGGGCTGCACCTGCGCGGATCGGTGGTGATCACCGGCGGGCTGTTCGCGCTGCTGCCGGGCTGGCCGATGGTGGCGGCGGCCCAGGACGGCCTGGCGGGCTTCTACCTGACCGCCGCCGCCCGGCTGCTCGAAGCGCTGTACCTGATGGCCGGCGTGGTGATCGGGGTGATGTCGGTGCTGTACGTCGGCGTCAACAACGGCGCCGACCTGGCCGCCCAGGACGTCCCGGCCGCGGCGGTCAACCCGCCGCTGCAACTCGCCGCGGCGGTGCTGCTGACGCTGGCGTTCGCGGTGCTGCTGAACACCGAGCCGGGCACGCTGCCCGCCGTCCTGCTGAACAGCGCGGCCGGCTGGACGACGTACGGGGTGCTGGCGAACGCCGGTGCGGAGCCGATCCTGGCCACCGGCCTCGCCGCCGGACTGGTCGGGCTGTCCGGCCAGCTGATGGCGCGCTACCGGGGGAGCCCGGTGCTGCCGCACGTCACGGCGGCCCTGGGGCCGCTGCTGCCCGGGTCGGTGCTGTACTTCGGGATGCTCGCCTTCGTCCGGGGCCGGCCCGAGGACGGGCTGAGCGGCATCGGGCGGGCCGCCGCGATGGCGATGGCCCTGGCCATCGGCGTCAACCTGGGCCGCGAACTGGCCCGGCTCTTCCTCCCCGCACCGCGCGCCGCCCCGCCGGCCCGCCGGCAGGGCGGCCGCCACCGCCGGTGAGGGCGGCCGGACCGGGCGCCGCCGGCCGGGCGCGGGCCCGGTTCCGTCAGGGGCAGTCCTCGTGCAGCCCGCAGAGCCAGGCCAGCGCCCGGTGGGCACCCAGGACGTAGGCGTGGTCCGCGCCCTGCGCCAGCGCCCGGCGGATCCCGGCGGCCGCGGCCTGGCACTCCGCCAGCAGCTGCGCGCGGCAGGGCTCGGCCGTGCCGACCGCGGCGGCGGCGGTGACGGGCGCCGCGACCTGGGCCCCGGCCGCCCACCGGTAGGCCCCCAGCACGCCGTGCTCGAAGCCGGTCCAGGGCCGCGGGCGCCGGTTGGCCGTGTCGATCGCGGCGAACACCTCGTCCAGCGGGCGCACGCCCACGGACGGGACCGTCTCGTCACTGCTCATGTCGGCAACCTACGTCCGCCCGGCGCCACCCGCCCCCGGGGACGGCGGCCCGGCACGGGTGGCGCGGCACGGCCGCGCCACCCGGGCGGCCCGGCGCACCACGGGCG